>CADCKR010000024.1:0-40963 GCA_902802105.1 uncultured Ruminococcus sp. | reverse complement strand
GCTATCTATGTTGTCAAGGGAAAAGTCAGCCTTACGGCTGACGGGCAATTCATCCCACCGCCTTAGAGGCGGGGGACTTCTTGCCCATTTAGGTTAAAAGGCAGAACTGATGGCTTCTACGGTAGCGTCTGCGTCAGACTTCGTAACCAAGAGAGATATCTGAGATTCACTGGTTGTTATCAGCCTTATGTCGGCGCCTGCCTGAGCTGCCATTGCAAAAACCTTTGCGGCAACACCGGGACAGTTCTCCATCTGCGGGTCACTTACGGTGATCTTGCAGTTGCCGCTGCTTACAATGGGCTTTATGCTGCCCTGGTTAAGCTTCTTTGTGTAGCTCAGTATCTTTACAAGCTCATCATCGCTTACAGTAAACGAAAGGCTTGTCATTGAGCTCTGCGGAGGTGTGAGAGATATCATATCTACGTCAATATCCATAGACGCAATACTGTCAAACACCTCAGTCACAAAACTCATGTTGGCGGGAATACTTTGCAGAATGATCAACGTTACGTCATCACTTACGGTTATTGTCGGTTTCATGATAAGTCACCTCTTAATTTATTATGCGTTATACGCTTTGCAGAAGGTCGGACATATTATACATTCCCGGCTCCTTGCCTTTGAGGAAAACAGCCGCATTGAGCGCGCCTACAGCAAACACCGTCTTTGAACGTGCGCTGTGGCTGATCGTGAGTATCTCGTCCTGACCTGCAAATATTACCTCGTGTTCGCCTACGATATTGCCGCCCCTGACAGAGTGGATGCCTATCTCGTTCCTGTCGCGCTTCTTCCTGTAGGAGTGACGGTCATAAACGTATTCGGCGTCTGTCCTTACCTGTGCAACAGCATCGGCGATCATAAGCGCAGTACCGCTCGGAGCATCAAGCTTCTGATTGTGGTGCTGCTCGATTATCTCAATATCAAAGCCCTCGCCAAACACGGCTGCGGCTCTCTTGGCAAGCTCAATAATAAGATTTATGCCAAGCGACATATTGCCAGAATAGAATATCGGTATCTGCTTTGAAGCATCGTTTATCTGCTTTTTCTGTTCCTCACTGTAGCCTGTTGTGCATATTACCACAGGAAGCCTATGGGCAGCAGCATAAGCAAGCATAGAATCAAGCACAGCGGGATTGGAAAAATCTACGATAACATCTGCCTCGCAATCAAGCTCCTGAAATGACGGCGCATAAATAAATTCCGCATTCTTCGGCGCTGCAATATCTACACCTGCAACGATCTTAACGTCATTCCTGCCTGATGCAGCAGCGATTATGCTTGTACCCATCTTTCCTGAGCAGCCTGTCATAATAATGTTCGTCATTTTTTTCATTCCTTAGCGTCTAATTTATCATTGACCATACAGCGGGAGCAAAAACACTGCCGCTGTATGTGACCTCTTACTTACTTTATAAGTCCGTACTTCTTCATGCACTCAACAAGGGCAGCATAGCCGCTCTCGCTCATCGGCGCAAGAGGCATTCTGCACGGACCGCACTTGAAGCCCAGTACATTCATGGCAGCCTTTACGGGAATGGGGTTAACGTCTGAGAACATCATGTCCATAAGCTCAATATAGTACTTCTGCATAGCAAAGCTCTGTTTGAAGTCGCCGCTGAGCGCAAGAGCCATCATCTCGTGGCACTCTCTCGGGCATATATTGGCAAAAACAGAGATAACGCCCAAGCCGCCCATAGAGGTAATGCTGAATGCCTGGCTGTCCTCACCGCTGTAAACATCAAGGTCATCGCCGCAGAGAGCCATCGTTCTCACCAGCGCGGAAATATCGCCGTTTGCCTCTTTGGTAGCCTTTATATTCGGGTGCTTTGAAAGCTCCTTGTAGGTCTCAGGCTTGATGTTGCAGCCTGTTCTTGAAGGAACATTGTAAACGATCATAGGAATGTTGATGCGGTCTGCAATATAGTTGTAGTGGCGCACAAGACCGCTCTGAGAGGTCTTGTTGTAATAGGGCGTTACAGAAAGTATAGCGTCTGCCCCGTGCTCCTCTGCCTCTTTTGAAAGCTCGGCAGCGAAAACTGTGTCATTGCTGCCCGTACCTGCGATAACAGGCACTCTCTTTGCGACCTTTTCAACGGTATAGCGGATGACCTCACTGTGCTCCTCCGGTGAAAGTGTTGCGCTTTCGCCCGTAGTGCCGCAGGCAACGATAGCATCGGTGCCGTTGTTTATCTGGAAGTCGATTATCCTGCCGTATTCTTCATAATTGACCTTGCCGTCATCAAACATAGGTGTAACGATAGCGACTGCCGAACCCTTAAAAATGTGGTCTGCCATGTAGTTTCCTCCTTGATATTTTCTCTTATATTATATTATTCTCTCATTGATATTAACACCATGCAGGCTTTTTTATGAAGGTATCTCCGATAAGACAGAGCCATCAGATGTAATTCTCGGCGCAGAGAAGCTCTGCAAGAAGTACAGCGCCGCCTGCAGCACCTCTGAGGGTGTTGTGTGACATACATACAAACTTTATGGTGTACTGTGTATCCTCTCTGAGTCTGCCGATGGAAACAGCCATGCCGTTTTCAAGGTTCCTCTCAGACTTGATCTGCGGTCTGTCAGGCTCTGTGAAGTAGTGCAGGAACTGCTTGGGTGCGCTCGGAAGCTCAAGCTCCTGCGGCTTGCCCTTATAGGTCTCCCAATCATTGATGATCTGCTCCATAGAGGGCTTGTTCTCAAGGTCTACGAAAACCGCAGCCGTGTGGCCGTCTGAAACAGGCACACGCAGGCACTGTGCCGTGATGGAGGGAGATGCAGCCTTTACGATCTGACCGTTCTCGATAGTACCCCAGATCTTGAGCGGCTCCTGCTCGGACTTCTCCTCCTCGCCGCCGATATACGGGATAAGGTTGTCTACCATCTCAGGCCATCTCTCGAAGGTCTTGCCGGCGCCTGAGATAGCCTGATATGTGCAGGCAAGCACTCTCTTTACGCCGTACTTCATCAGCGGGTGGATAGCCGGAACATAGCTCTGGAGAGAGCAGTTCGACTTGACTGCAACAAAGCCTCTCTTTGTGCCGAGACGCTTTCTCTGAGCCTCGATTATTTTAAGATGGTCGTCATTGATCTCCGGAATGACCATAGGAACATCAGGTGTAAAGCGGTGAGCGCTGTTGTTGGATACTACAGGGCACTCAGCCTTTGCATAAGCCTCTTCAAGAGCGCGTATCTCGTCCTTCTTCATGTCTACGGCGCAGAAAACGAAATCCACCTGTGAAGCGATCTCCTCGACCTTTGAAGCGTCCATTATTATCATATTCTTCATTGACTCCGGCATAGGAGTCTTCATAGCCCAGCGGCCGCCTGCAGCCTCCTCATAGGTTTTGCCTGCCGAACGTGCGCTTGCTGCAAGAAGCTTTACATTGAACCAGGGATGATTTTCAAGCAGTGTTGCAAATCTCTGTCCTACCATGCCGGTTGCTCCGATAATACCTACGTTATACTTTTTCTCCATTTTCCTGTCTCCTTATAAAAAATAATCAGGCCAGCTCCGGTCGGAGCAGCGTTGAAATCACGTTCCCAAATAAAAACGACCGGTTATCGGCCGGTCGGAAGCTGTCATTTTCTGAAAATGATAACAGTACAAAAATCAGAAGATCAACGATAGCTCCCCATCACGCAGTACCGCATGATGACAGTCCTGTATCACTGTGACACACGACCAAAGCACAGCCGGCCACAGCCGTGCTTTTCGGCGGCAAAGCTATTCATCGGGATTCATCGACCCTGGCAGTCTCCCCCCGTCTACACGCAGTTACCGCGCCTCTATCCGGAAACGAATTTTCAATTATTAATACTATACCATCTCATTGCCGACTTGTCAACGGGTTAAAAGCTATTTATTTTATTACTTTTGCATCAGCGCTCAGGATCATATAATAATTCTATCATTTTCTATGGAAATTTATTGAAATAACAAGTCTTATGCTGTATAATATGTATATAATGTAATGTTTCACAAAAAGAAAATGAAAGTGAGGTCATAAAATGAGAGTTCTTTTGCTGTCGGCAACTACAGGCGGCGGCCACATGAGGGCTGCGCAGGCTTTGAAGGAATATATCATGTCAAAGGATCCCGATTCCGTTGTAGAGATCTATGACACAATACAATACGTCAGTCCTATGCTGAACAAGGCTGTGACTAACGGCTATGTGTATATGGCCACCAAAACGCCTAAGCTCTTCGGCGGAATGTATAAAAGCACAGACAAGAATACCCCCTTCAACAAATCCTTTGAGGCTGCTCTCGGCGGCCTGAGAAGAAAGCTCCAGCCTGCCATAGAAAATTTCAGGCCTGATGTGGTAGTCACTACCCACTCCTTTGCGACTGAGATCGCGGCAGCGGTCAAGACCAAAGAAAATATGCACTTTCCTCTTGTAAGCATACTCACCGATTTTGCGGTGCATAAAACATATATCAACGAAGGCGTTGACGCATATATCCTTTCAAGTGAGGAAATGGTCGGGCAGATGATCGAAAGAGGCGTACATAAGGATGTGCTTTTCCCCTACGGCATACCGATCAAAAGCAGGTTTCTCACCAAAATAGACCGCGCAAAGGCCTTTGAGGAGGAACAGTTAGACCCCGACCTGCCTACCCTGCTGCTTATGGCCGGCTCCTTCGGCGTTACGGACGTACTCAAGGTGTACCACAAAATAGTGCGCAGCAAAGCTGATTTCCAGATCATAGCCATTACAGGAAAAAACGAAAAGCTCTATGAGACCTTTGAAAAATATCTCAGCAAAATAGACCTTAACAACACCCTCTATGAGCTGAACAAGCTTTATCCCTCTATGAAGCAGCAGATGAAGCAGCAGAAGAGCAACTACCACAATTCCCGCGAAAGAAAGCCCTCAAAGCCCACCAAGCTGCTGTATTATACCGATGATGTGGAAAAGTATATGCAGATGTCTGACCTTATCGTGACCAAGCCCGGCGGCCTTACCGTTACAGAGGCTATCGCAACAGGTCTGCCGATGGCTATATTCAAGGCTATCCCCGGACAGGAGGTGCAGAACGCAGACTTCCTTGTGCGCAACGGCATGGCTGTAAAGATAAACAAGGACAAGACCTGCACAGACATTATCACCGATCTGCTCAGCAACCGTGACAAGTTAGCGGCTATGCGCGCGGCTGTAAAGAACCACAGCAACGGTGATTCCGCTGCAAAGGTCTATGCTTTGATGGAAAAGCTTATTCAGAAATACAGGGACAATGAAAAAAATTAGTTCTGCCGTAATACCTATTTACCAATAAATGACCACTTGACTAAAGTGTTTTGTGGTAATAATAGAAAAAAATAATATTCTTTTAGAGAATATTAACGGCACGTTATTGTAATATTATTAAGATAGTCAGAAAAAGAGATAATAGTTAAAAAACACCGCAATGTGACGGTGTATGTTTGGAGGACTTGATATGCCCGTTGATTCGACTGTTTCTCAAATAATTCTTGCCCTTGGAGGACTCGGATTATTCCTCTACGGCATGAAGCTTCTCGGCGACGGTCTGGAGCTTGCCGCAGGCGCAAAGCTTAGGAAAATACTTGAAAAGATCACATCGAACCGCTGGCTCGGTGCTCTTGTGGGCATTGTTGTCACAGCAATAATACAAAGCTCAACGGCTGTTTCGGTAATGGTCGTTGGTTTTGTAAACGCAAGCCTTATGTCGCTTAGCCAGGCAATGGGAGTGCTGATGGGCGCTACCATTGGTACTACGGTAACAAGCCTTATACTGTCGTTCAACCTTTCGCAGTATGCACCCGTATTTATCTTCATTGGCGCATTCATGGTAGTGCTGAGCAAGAAAAACAACACAAAATATGCCGGTCAGATAATCGCCGGCTTCGGTATACTGTTTTTCGGCATGACAACCATGAGCTCTAACCTTAAACCACTTGCCGAATCTGATGTGTTCAAGCAGCTTATCAGCTCTATCAGCAATCCTTTTCTCGGCATTCTCTTCGGTATCGCTTTTGCAGCGCTTATACAAAGCTCCTCGGCCGGCGTCGGTATTTTGCAGGCTCTCGGTGCTGCGGGCGCACTCATGCTCGGTGATTCCGTCTTTATGATCTACGGCATACACATCGGCGCCTGCGTAACGGCTGTTATATCGTCAATAGGCGCAACCAAGGACGCAAAGCGCACCGCACTTTCTTATGTCCTGTTTACCTTATTCGGAACGGCAATATTCACTGTCATAACGCTGCTTACGCCGTTCACCTCGCTTGTGCAGACGATGTTCCCCAAAAACGTCTCTTTGCAGATATCGTTTGTACACATAATCTCTACTGTAGTGGCAACCATCGTGCTGCTGCCCTGCGTAAACCTCATTACAAAAATCTCCTGCCTGATAATCCCCGGCGGCAAGGATGAAGAGGAAAAAGAAGCCTGCCGGCTCAAATTTATTGACCAGCGCCTTCTCAAGACCCCGCCTATCGCTGTAAATCAGGTAACCAAAGAGATCAACCGCATGAGCGTTCTTTCCAATAAGAACTTCAAGATGTCTATGGAGGCTCTTCTAAATAAGGACGACAAGATAATAACCAAGGTCTCAGAAAACGAGGAAGTAATTGACTATCTTAACCACAGCATCACCTCGTTCCTTGTACAGATAAACGGTCTGCCGCTTGAAGACCATGACCTTCTTAAAATAGGCTCCTATTATCATATAGTAAGCGATATCGAGCGCATAGGCGACCACGCCGAGAATATCTGCGAGATAGCTTCAAGGATAATCGAAAACAATGAGGCGTTCAGCGAGAAGGCCATTGAGGAGATAAAGGATCTTTCGGCTCTTGTAGAGAGCGTTATCACCGATTCATTCGACCTGTTCTTTGAGAGGTCTGACGACCCGCTGCTGCTTGAAAGGATAAGCAACAACGAGCAGGATATCGACGACAAGACCGAGCAGTACAAGGATAATCATATCGAAAGACTCAGCAAGGGCGAATGCAATGCAATGATCGGTACTCTCTTTATGGAGCTTCTGACAAATCTGGAGAGAATAGCCGACCACAGCACAAACATCGCATTCTCGCTTTCACCGCAGAGAGTCTGATTTTTCGGGGAAACTTTTTTTCGATCAAAAAGAAGCCGGCTTTATGCCGGCCGATTTTTGTTTGTTCATAAATTATCCGAAAACGAGGAAAGGAAAAAGAGGAAGGACGGAAGCTTTGTATGAAAAGATTTCTTGCTATAGTGGTATGCAAATTTCTGAGGGTCGTAGGAAAATTAGTCGGCAAGGGCAGCAGCCTGCCGGGCAAATTCGCACTCAGGATATGTCCGGATGTTCTCAGCCGGGTAAAGCTGCCGGAGTATATAATCGCAGTTACCGGCAGCAACGGAAAGACCTCTACCGTTGAGATGATAGCCCATGTGCTTACACAGAACGGAAAAAAGGTCGCATGGAACAAGGAAGGCTCCAACCAGATAGAGGGAGTAACGACTATGGTGCTGTGCAATGCCACACTTTCCGGCAGGGTAAAAAGCGATATACTGCTGATCGAAAGCGATGAGCGCTTTGCAAAGTACACCTTCAGATATATTTCTCCTACGCACTATGTTATGACTAACCTGTATCGTGACCAGCTGACAAGGAACGGACACCCTGAGTGGGTATATAACGCTCTTTCGGAAAGCATAAACGACAAAATGCAGCTCATACTCAACTCAGACGACCCGCTTATATCACACTTCGGCTTCGGCAGGGATAACGTCATCTATTTCGGCGCAGACAAGTTAGCAACAGACTTTACCGAAAACAAGAGCGTATACAACGACGGCGCATACTGCCCTCACTGCAAAAAGCCGCTTACATACAGCACGCGCCACTATAACCATATCGGACATTATGAGTGCGCTTCATGCGGCTACAAAAGGCACGGCACTCAATACACCGTTACCTCTGTCGATCTTGAAAAAGGCGAAATGACCATTGACGGCAAATATAATATATCCCTTGCCCTCAGATCGCTCTATAATATCTACAACATTCTTGCGGCATTTACCGTAGGCTCTGTGGCAGGCATAAGCGCAGAAAAGATCGCATCCGACCTGAGCGATTATGTTATGAAGAACGGCAGGGTCGTTTCGTTCAATGTAGGCAAAAGAATGGGCACTCTGCTTGTTGCAAAGCACGAAAACAGCATTTCATACGATCTTTCAATGAGCGTTGCCTGTGCGGACAAGCGCGGCTGTGACGTACTGATAATCGTTGACGCAGTAAGCCGGAAGTACTTCACAAGCGATGTTTCGTGGCTCTGGGATATCGACTTTGAGATGCTCGGCTGCGATAACGTACATGAGATCGTGCTTGCCGGAACATACTGCAACGACCTTGCAGTGCGCTTTTCCTATACGGACATACCTCAGCAGCGCATAAAGGTATTCAGCAGCATTGAGGACGCTTACCATTATCTCGACAGCGACAGGGATGAATATATCTACACGATAACCTGCTTCTCGGATAAGGGCAAATTCCTCAGTCTTGTATAAGGAGGCCGCACTATGAAAATACTTCACCTTTATTATGATATAATGAATCTCTACGGGGATTATGCAAACGTGAGCGCTCTGGTGCGCACATTTGAAAAAAACGGCATCGGATGCAGTACAGACAAGCTTTCATTCGCTGACGATGCGGTGCTTTCCGATTATGATATTATTTACATAGGCTCAGGCACCGAAAGAAACAGAAATGCTGTGCTTGAAGATATGCGCAGATACAAGGACGACCTGAAAGCCTGCATTGATTCCGGCAAGGTGATACTTATGACCGGAAATTCCTTTGAGATGCTCGGCAAGAGCATAACCGACGCAAAAGGGAACACTTATGAGGGGCTTGGGATTTTTGATTTCACCGTAACCGAACAGAACAAGACCCGCAATACTGCCGATGCTGTTTTCAGTGCCGGTTTTACGGACAAGGAGCTTGTCGGCTTCATCAACAAGTGCAGTGAGATCGACGGCATCGACACACCGCTTTTCACCGTAAAAATGGGGCTTGGCAACAAAAACGGCGGTGACAGTGAGGGCATAAGGAGGAACAATTTCTTCGGCACCCACCTTACCGGTCCTGTGCTTATAAAGAACCCTCATTTTCTCCTTTACATAGCCGGACTGGCTGCCGGCGAAGACCGTAAGCTCTCCGGAGATCATCTCGTATATGAAACCGCCGGATATGATATCACTATAAAAGAATTACTCTCCCTGCGCAAAGACTGAGCCGAAACAGTATTTTAATATTTCACATCATTAAGAGAGAAAAAGGTGCAGCATCACAAAAGATGCTGCACCTGATGTTTTTTATGCGGATAAATTCAGATCAAGCCTTGCCGACTGAACCGAAGAGCTCCATCTTCTCCTTGACTGTAGCCTTGATAGCCTCAAAGCCGGGAGCGAGAAGCTTTCTGGGATCGAAGCCCTTGCCCTGGAGATCCTTGCCTGCTTCGATATACTTTCTTGTAGCTTCCTGGAATGAAAGCTGGCACTCTGTGTTAACATTGATCTTGGAAACACCGAGAGAGATAGCCTTGCTTATCATGTCAGCAGGGATACCTGTACCGCCGTGAAGAACGAGAGGCATCTCGCCTGTCTTAGCCTGGATAGCATCAAGAGTCTCGAAGGAAAGGCCCTTCCAGTTCTCAGGATACTTGCCGTGAATGTTGCCGATACCTGCTGCAAGCATATCAACGCCGAGATCTGCGATAGTCTTGCACTCATCGGGATCTGCACATTCGCCCATGCCTACAACGCCGTCCTCTTCGCCGCCGATAGAGCCGACCTCACACTCGATGGAAAGACCGAGCTGATGAGCTACGTTAACAAGCTCCTGAGACTTAGCGAGGTTCTCCTCAAAGGGATAGTGTGAGCCGTCAAACATGATAGATGTAAAGCCGGCCTTGATGCACTTGTAGCAGCCCTCGTATGTACCGTGATCGAGGTGGAGAGCAACAGGAACAGTAATGCCCAGAGACTCATCCATAGCCTTGACCATAGCTGCAACAGTCTTGAAGCCTGTCATGTACTTGCCTGCACCCTCAGATACACCAAGGATAACAGGAGAGTTAAGCTCCTGAGCTGTAAGAAGGATAGCCTTTGTCCACTCAAGGTTGTTGATGTTGAACTGACCTACTGCATAATGACCTGCCTTTGCCTTTTTCAGCATTTCTGCTGCATTTACTAATGCCATAGTAATCACGCTCCAAAATGATATTTTTTGTTGTATGGGAAAAATATCCTTCCGCATACACCTGTGTTTATTATACAACAAAACGCAAAAAATATAAAGACTATTTTTTGATTTTGGGTATATTTTTTTGCATGATGTGCCGCAGCGCAAAAAGACCGATGAACCTGATGTTCACCGGTCTTTGTAATATTATTCTCCCACAGCTTCGGATGAAGTCGATTCGATCTCTACATCGCTGTAGCGGTGCATACCTGTACCTGCCGGCACAAGCTTACCGATAATGACATTCTCCTTCAGACCCATGAGCGGGTCTGACTTGCCCTTTATGGCAGCATCCGTGAGCACTCTTGTTGTCTCCTGGAACGATGCAGCCGAAAGGAAGGAATCAGTTGCAAGTGAAGCCTTTGTAATACCAAGCAGCAGCGGAGTGTAGGTGGCAAATGAAAGTCCCTCTTCGCCTGCGGCGATACGCTTCTCAACGATCTCATTCTCGGCATAGAACTCGCCCTTGTCAACGAGTGAGCCGGGCAGGAGATTGGTAGAGCCTGCATCGTCTATCCTGATCTTGCGCATCATCTGGCGGATAATTACCTCGATGTGCTTATCGTTGATATCAACACCCTGCAATCTGTATGCAAGCTGTACCTCCTGGATAAGGTAGTCCTGAACGGCTGCCGTACCCTTGATCGTAAGCACGTCATGCGGGTTGACAGAGCCCTCTGTGATAAGGTCGCCGGCCTCTATGACCTGACCCTCCTCTACCTTTGTCCTGCTGCCGAAGGGGATAAGATATTCCCTCTTCTCGCCTGTTTCAGGATCGGTTATTACTGCATGACGGTTCTTCTTGATCTCCTCGAATGTCACCTTGCCGCCGATCTCACTGATGATAGCAAGATGCTTCGGCTTTCTTGCCTCAAAGAGCTCCTCGACTCTCGGAAGACCCTGTGTGATATCCTCACCGCCTGCAACACCGCCGGTATGGAAGGTTCTCATCGTAAGCTGAGTACCGGGTTCACCGATAGACTGAGCAGCGATAATGCCGACAGCCTCACCGATAGTAACAGGCATACCGTTTGCAAGGTTGGCACCGTAGCACTTTTTGCATACACCATGCTTTGCGCGGCAGTCAATGATAGAACGTATCTTGATGGATTTAACGCCCTTGCCGACAATGATATCTGCGTCATGGTCGTCCATGAGCTTATCCTTTGAAACAAGCACTTCGCCTGTCTCGCTGTCTATGAAGTCCTCACAGAGATATCTGCCGAGAAGTCTCTCGTGCATAGACTCTGTTACAGACTTGCCGTCCATAAGGTCATATACTACGATACCGTCTGTTGTGCCGCAGTCCTCCTCACGGATAATAACCTCCTGAGAAACGTCAACAAGACGTCTTGTAAGATATCCTGAGTCGGCGGTACGAAGCGCTGTATCAGCAAGTCCCTTACGTGCGCCTCGGGACGAAATGAAGTATTCGAGAATATTAAGACCTTCACGGTAGTTAGCTCTGATCGGGATCTCGATGGTCTTACCTGATGTATTCGCAATAAGTCCGCGCATACCTGCAAGCTGTCTGATCTGGCTCATAGAACCACGGGCGCCGGAATCAGCCATCATAAAGATCGGGTTATACTGTCCAAGGTTGCCCTGGAGAGCCGCTGTAACGTCATTTGTAGCCTTATCCCAGATCTTAAGCACCTTCTCATAGCGCTCCTGATCGGACATAAAGCCGCGGCGGAACATCTTTGTCACCTTGTCGATCTCGACCTCGGCAGCCTTAATGATATCTTTCTTTGCAGGCGGTATCTCGGCATCGCATACAGCAACGGTGATAGCGCCCTTGGTGGAATACTTGTAGCCCTGTGACTTTACATCGTCAAGCACACGTGAGGTGATCTGTGTGCCGTGCTTCTTGATGCAGGCGTCAATGATCTTTCCGAGCTGCTTTTTGCCGACAAGGAAGTCGATCTCATACTTCATGAAGTTTTCGGGCTTTGTTCTGTCCACATAGCCGAGATCCTGCGGTATGGGACGGTTGAATATGATGCGTCCTACTGTAGTGTCTATGAGCACACTGCGCTTTTCGCCGTTCCACTCACCCTCACGGCGCACCTTTATCTTTGCATGGAGGCTGACGACCTTAGTTTCATAGGCCATGATAGCCTCGTCCGTATCTCTGAATATCTTTCCCTCGCCCGGCTCGCCGTCCTTATTGAGCGTCAGGTAATATGAGCCGAGCACCATGTCCTGTGTAGGAACGGTGACAGGCTTACCGTCAGAGGGCTTGAGCAGGTTATTTGCGGCAAGCATGAGGAAACGTGCCTCTGCCTGAGCCTCAGCCGAAAGCGGAACGTGAACAGCCATCTGGTCGCCGTCAAAGTCAGCGTTGAATGCCGTACAAGCAAGCGGATGGAGCTTCAGCGCCTTGCCCTCTACAAGCACAGGCTCAAATGCCTGGATGCCGAGTCTGTGAAGTGTGGGCGCACGGTTGAGCATTACCGGATGACCCTTGATAACTCTTTCAAGTGCATCCCAGACCTCCGGCTTTGCGCGCTCGACTGCCTTTCTTGCAGCCTTTATGTTCTGAGCGGAGCCGCTTTCTACAAGTATCTTCATTACAAAGGGCTTGAAAAGCTCAAGAGCCATCTCCTTCGGGAGACCGCACTGATACATTTTAAGCTCAGGGCCTACAACGATAACAGAACGTCCGGAGTAGTCAACACGCTTGCCCAGCAGGTTCTGACGGAAACGTCCCTGCTTGCCTTTAAGCATATCGGAAAGCGACTTGAGCGCTCTGTTGTTGGGGCCGGTAACGGGGCGTCCTCTTCTGCCGTTGTCGATAAGAGCATCCACAGCCTCCTGGAGCATACGCTTCTCGTTTCGGATGATGATATCCGGAGCTTTCAGCTCAAGAAGCCTTCTCAGACGGTTGTTCCTGTTGATCACCCTGCGGTAAAGGTCGTTAAGGTCAGATGTAGCGAACCTGCCGCCGTCAAGCTGTACCATCGGGCGGATATCCGGCGGGATCACCGGTATAACATCAAGTATCATCCATTCCGGACGGTTGCCCGAAAGGCGGAAAGACTCAACGACCTCAAGCCTTTTGAGTATCCTTACTCTCTTCTGACCCGAAGCGCCTTCAAGCTCCTCCTTCAGTGCCTCGGAGAGCGTTTCAAGGTCGATGCCTTTAAGCAGCTTCTGTATAGCCTCTGCGCCCATCATTGCCTCGAAGTCGTTCTCATACTTCTCCTTCATGTCGGCATATTCCTTTTCGCTGAGGCACTGCTGTAATGTCAGTTCACGCGCAGCAGGACTGTCCTCGTCAACTCTTGTGACGATGTACATAGCGAAATAGAGGACCTTTTCAAGTGTGCGGGGTGAAATATCAAGGATAAGACCCATTCTTGAAGGTATGCCCTTGAAGTACCATATATGTGAAACGGGAGCCGCAAGCTCAATATGTCCCATTCTCTCGCGGCGAACCTTTGATCTCGTGATCTCAACGTGGCAGCGGTCGCACTTTCTGCCCTTGAAGTGTATCTTTTTATACTTGCCGCAGTGGCACTCCCAGTCCTTCTGAGGACCGAAGATCGCTTCACAGAAAAGTCCGTCCTTTTCGGGCTTCAATGTGCGGTAGTTGATGGTCTCGGGCTTTGTTACCTCACCGTAAGACCACGCTCTGATCAGTTCAGGAGATGCCAGACCGATCTTTATTGATTCAAATTCATTGAATTCCATTGAACCTTGTCCTCCTCTCAGTTGTCATCCCCCAGGTCTGCCAGATCATCAAACAGACTGTCATCGTCATCGCTCTTGTAGTAATCCTCTTCCTCATCGTCATAAACAAACTCGTCGCCGTTTTCGTCTGTGATCTGATAGCCGTAGGGATTATCGTCTTCAAGAATATTCTTCTCGCTGTATGCTGAGCCGTCATCGCCTTCCGGTTCCTTGTCTGTGACAACATCCATATCATCGTCAAGATCAAGCTGGAGATCTATCTCATTCTGATCTCTGTCGAGCACTCTGATATCAAGGGCAAGCGACTGGAGCTCCTTGATGAGCACCTTGAAGGATTCGGGGATGCCGGGCTTGGGAATGTTCTGACCCTTAACGATAGACTCATAGGTCTTTACTCTGCCCACTACATCGTCAGACTTGACGGTAAGTATCTCCTGCAGAGTGTAAGCCGCGCCGTAAGCCTCCAGAGCCCATACCTCCATCTCTCCGAAGCGCTGGCCGCCGAACTGAGCCTTACCGCCCAGAGGCTGCTGCGTAACAAGTGAATACGGACCTGTGGAACGCGCGTGTATCTTATCATCAACAAGGTGATGGAGCTTGAGGTAATACATATATCCGACTGTTACGGGATTATCGAAGTATTCGCCTGTACGGCCGTCTTTAAGCCATATCTTGCCGTCCTCGCTTATGCCGGCGTCACGGAAGCACTGGAAAATATCCTGCTCATGCGCACCGTCAAACACAGGCGTCATGATCTTCCAGCCGAGAGCCTTTGCCGCATAGCCAAGATGTACTTCAAGCACCTGACCGATATTCATACGCGAAGGCACGCCCAGAGGATTGAGCACGATATCAAGCGGTCTGCCGTCCGGAAGGAAAGGCATATCCTCCTCTGGAAGTATGCGCGAAACAACACCCTTGTTTCCGTGACGGCCTGCCATCTTGTCGCCGACCTGTATCTTTCTCTTCTGTGCGATATAGCAGCGCACCACCTTGTTTACACCGGGTGCAAGCTCATCGCCGCTGTCCTCCTTGGTAAACACCTTAACGTCAACTATGATGCCGTATTCGCCGTGAGGCACTCTCAGAGAGGTATCACGCACCTCTCTCGACTTCTCTCCGAAGATAGCCCTCAGCAGTCTTTCCTCTGCCGTAAGCTCCGTCTCTCCCTTGGGAGTTACCTTGCCTACAAGGATATCGCCTGCATGGACCTCTGCGCCTATGTGGATTATGCCGTTTTCGTCAAGATCCCTGAGCTGGTCGTCACCGATGTTCGGTATCTCTCTTGTGATCTCCTCCGGACCGAGCTTGGTATCTCTTGCTTCTGTTTCATATTCCTCTATATGGATAGAGGTGTACACATCGTCACGGACGATCTTCTCGTTGAGAAGTACTGCGTCCTCGTAGTTGTATCCTTCCCATGTCATAAAGCCGATGAGAGCGTTCTTGCCAAGGCTGATCTCACCGTTGCAGGTTGCAGGACCGTCTGCAAGTACCTCGTTCTTCTCGACTCTCTGGCCTACTGATACTATCGGCACCTGATTGATGCAGGTACCCTGGTTGGAGCGCAGGAATTTTGTGACCTGGAAGTTCTGCACTCTGCCCGAATCATACTGTACTCTGATCTGATCTGCGCTGACGTATTTGACAACGCCTGCTTCCTCACTGAGGATACAAACGCCTGAGTCTACGCCTGCCTTATATTCCATACCTGTGCCGACAATGGGCGCCTCTGTTGAAAGCAGCGGCACTGCCTGCCTCTGCATGTTCGAGCCCATGAGAGCACGGTTTGCGTCGTCGTTTTCAAGGAAGGGGATCATTGCGGTAGCGACTGATACGACCATCTTAGGCGATACGTCCATATAGTCAGCTTTGCTCTTCTCTACTTCAACGAACTCATCCTTGTAACGGCCGACTATTTTTGCATTCATAAAGTGGCCTTCCGCATCAAGAGGCTCGTTTGCCTGAGCAACGATGTAATTATCCTCAATGTCTGCGGTCATATACTCGACCTGATCGGTGACTATGCCCTTTGCCTTATCCACCTTGCGGAAGGGAGCCTCGATAAGTCCGTACTCGTTTATCTTTGCGAAAGTAGCAAGATATGAGATAAGGCCGATGTTCGGGCCTTCAGGAGTCTCGATAGGACACATTCTGCCGTAGTGCGTATAGTGAACGTCACGTACCTCGAATCCTGCGCGGTCTCTTGAAAGACCGCCGGGGCCGAGTGCCGAAAGACGTCTTTTATGTGTAAGCTCTGCAAGCGGGTTGTTCTGATCCATGAACTGTGAAAGCGGAGACGAACCGAAGAATTCCTTTATAGCCGCAGTCACCGGACGGATATTGATAAGTGCGTTTGGTGCAAGTGAGTTAAGGTCTGATGCCTGAAGACTCATTCTTTCACGGATAACTCTTTCGAGTCTTGAAAAGCCTATTCTTACCTGATTCTGGAGCAGCTCGCCGACAGAGCGTATCCTTCTGTTGCCGAGATGGTCGATATCGTCTGTTGTGCCCACTCCGCAGGCAAGTGAGTTCATGTAGTTGATGGTTGCGAAAATATCGTCAATGATTATGTGCTTGGGAACAAGCTCATCCTTGCGCATACGCAGGGTCTTTTTCAGCTCTGCCTCGTCGCTGCAGCTTTCGAGTATCTCCTGAAGCACCGTAAAGCGTACTCTCTCATTGATGCCGCATTCCTCAGGATCAAAACTGATGTACTTCTTTATATCCACCATGCCGTTTGAGATGATCTTGACAGGGCGATCGTTGTGGTTGAGAACATAAGCGACTGTAACGCCCTCGTTCTCGATCTCCATAGCTCTTTCCTTGGAGATGAATTCACCTGCATCTGCAAGTATCTCACCTGTCAGCGGGCTGACTACAGGCTCTGCAAGCACACGGCCGCCAAGACGGTTGGATATGCCGAGCTTCTTGTTGAACTTATATCTTCCGACTCTTGACATATCATAGCGTCTGGGGTCGAAGAAGAGCATATCTATCTGTGCCTGAGCGCTCTCTACTGTAGGTGGCTCACTCGGACGGAGCTTTCTGTATACTTCCTTCAGTGCATCGTCCTTATTATCGGTGGGATCCTTTTCAAGCGTAGCAAGTATTCTTTCGTCCTCACCGAAGAAATCTATTATCTCACGGTCGGTGCCAAGGCCAAGAGCCCTTATGAACACCGTGACCGGAAGCTTTCTGTTTTTGTCGATACGAACATAGAAAACATCGTTTATGTCGTTTTCATATTCAAGCCATGCGCCTCTGTTCGGGATGACCGTCGAACTGAAAAGCTCCTTGCCTGTCTTGTCGTGGTCCATTTTATAGTAAACACCCGGCGACCTTACAAGCTGAGATACAATAACGCGCTCCGCTCCGTTGATAACGAAGGTACCGCTCGGAGTCATCAGCGGGAAGTCGCCGAAATAAACATCGGACTCCTTGATAGCCTCCATGCTGTTGACAGCAGCCTTATTGTGAAGCCTTACCCTTACCTTGAGCGGCGCCGCATAGGTAGTGTCTCTCTCTTTACATTCAGCTATGGTATTTTTCGGCTTATCAGTTTCAAGCTTGTAGTCTACAAAGCTCACCACAAGATTTCCCGAATGATCGGTAATACCCGAAACGTCTTCAAATACCTCTTTAAGTCCCTTTTCAAGGAACCACTTATACGAATCCTTCTGGATCTCGATAAGGTTAGGCATTTCAATGATCTCGTCGGTGTGAGAAAAGCTCATTCGCTCGGTTTTACCCAAACGCACGGGTCTGGCGTTTACCATATTATCACTCCATTCAATTAGTTGCATTCCCGAATACCCTGACCATACAAGGCAGCACGGCATAATGAAGCTGCGGCAGGACTTGCCTTCTGAGCCGACAGGAGCATCTGTCCGCATCATTGTTCTGCTGCGAAAAAACACTTGATTTTTGGGTTCAAGTATGGTAATATTTTCGTAAGCTTCATTTAAGAAGCACCCAAAAGAGGGCACTCTTCTACTATGTGCATTCTATGATTATACAACAACAGCGGCTCTGTGTCAAGCATTTATGGCAGGAGCCGCTGTTTTTGCGGCGTTTTTCTACGTTTTACACAAAATTTCAAATCAGCTATGTAAAAGATACACCCGGCGGCGTGTGATGCTTTTAGCAGTGCAAAAAAGCACCCTCCGCAAACGGGAGAGTGCTTTGATACCACTGAGATCAATTTTCAGAATTTTGCATCATGCCCCTGAGTTCACGATCTTTTCTCAGCATTCTGATCCCAAACGCATTGAAATACGGCGGTTTTGGGAAGGGGCAGGGTGACAGGAGCGATTTCCGTGATCCAATACTGAGTTTATAAGGCAGCAGCCTTACTTGCCAAGGAATGCTGCGCCGATAAGTCCGGCATCGTTTCCGAGCTGGCACAGACAAAGCTCAGTTTGTCTGTCGTTGTGCTTGGTGTAGCGCTCAGCTTCAACGATCTTTCTCAGAGGATCAATAAGAGCTGCACCCTGATAGCTTACGCCGCCGCCGATGCAGAGGATCTCAGGCTGGAATATGTTGATGATATTAACGATACCTGTGCCGAGATATGCAATATATTCATCAACGATAGCCTTACCTACAGGGCAGCCTGCGTGCATAGCATCAAAAGCAGTCTTGCCGTCGATCTTTGAAACATCGCCGTCTATCATCTTATAGAGGATAGAATCCTTGTTGTAGGGGTTTATCATAGCTTCCTTAGTCATGTTGATGATGCCGGTAGCTGATGAATAAGCCTCCCAGCAGCCCTTTCTGCCGCAGGGGCACTGACGGCCGCCGTGATGGATAACCATGTGGCCAAGCTCTGCGCCTGCATAGTTTGAGCCGCTGTAGATCTGACCGTCGATGATTATGCCGCCGCCGACACCTGTGCCGAGAGTGATAACGATAGCATCGTTTGCATCCTTTGCAGCACCAACGCAGAACTCGCCGTATGCGGCAGCGTTTGCATCGTTCTCAACATAGACGTCAAGGCCAAGACGCTCTTTCATCATATCGCCGACAGCCCAGTTGTGGAAGCCGAAGTTGCTGGTAAACTCGATAACACCTGTAGCGCCGTTAACTGCACCGGGAGCACCGATACCAACGTAGTTAACGTCATTCTTTGTAAGTCCTGCGCTTTCAAGTGCCTTCAGAGCGACACTTGCCATATCATCGCAGATCTCCTCCTGTGAACGGGGGAGATTTGTCTTACAGCTTGCCTTTACTATGATATTACCATCCTCGTCAACAACACCGGCAACAATATTGGTTCCGCCAAGATCAATACCAAGATAATACATAAGCTTTTCCTCCCAGATAAAAATATTTCTGCGTATGTATTATAACATAATGCACAGTTTTTTGAAAGAGAAATTAAAAAAATTAAAAAAATTGTCGTTTCGTACAATAATAGCACCCAAAAAATAGCAATACTCACAAATAAAAGATCCCGCTCACCACAAAAACGGCGAACGGGAAAATATCATTTAACGTCTCTCTTGTTGAGCAACATTACTGTAAGCGGGAGGAACACGCATATCATAACAGCGCCGCCGATAAGCGAAGCCCATACATTCATCGGGCTTGCAGAGATCATCTGATCGGGCATATATCCGCCAAGCTCAAAATCCTCCAGACGGAACAGTGCTCTTATGCCGAAGCTTAAAGGCATATATATCATTCCCAATGCGCCTGTGCCAAAGATGACCGCCATAACTATGCCGAGGACTTTATTTCCAAGACCTGTAGTAAACAGCAGCAGCACCGCATCAATGCCGCAGAGTATAAGCCATTTAAGGGCAAATTCAAGAATTCCTGCGGGAATATCGCTGTCAAAGCTTATACCTCTCACGATAAGAGTACCGATGACGCCGCCTAAAAAGGCGCTGAGCATACACAGAAGCCCCTGTAAGCATACGACCGCATACTTGCCGTAGCAAGAATGTCCCCTGCTCGGTATCTGACCTGCAATATTCTTTATGTAGCCGCCGCCGATATCAAGGAACAAAAAGCTTGAAGCCGAAACGAAAACAAGTATAAGCACCAGTGAAATACCGCCGAACGGCATTTTCAGCAGCGAAGAAAATTCCAGAGGACTATTGAAGGCATCAACGAGATTCTTTGCTTCCGCCACAGACTGCGCCTCACCGCTGTCCTTTACTATGTTATAAAGTATGCCCGCAAACAGCTTTCCGATAAGCGGCAATACGAACGTTACCACAAAGCAGACGATAGCCGCACCCCATGTCAGCTTGTGCTTGCGAAGCTTGAAAAGCTCCATCCTGAACAGATCAAACATTGTCTTTTCCTCCTCCCGTGACTTTAAGGAAGTAATCCTCAAGCGAAAATTCCTCGCTTACAACTTCCTTTACAAATATATCATTGTTCACAAGAAGCTTTACTATGTTTTTCTCCCTGCTCAGCTCATCGCTTATGTGGATCTTTGAGCCCTCGTTCACAAGGCTTGCGTCCGTTATGCCGGAAGCCTTTATAAGCGACAGCGCCTTTTCGTTGCTGTCCGTAACGATATATGTATTTTTTCCGCTCTTCATGTGCAGGTCTTCCTTAGTGAATTCATCTATGAGAAGACCGTCGTTTATTATACCGTAGGAATCCGCAAGCTTGCCAAGCTCTTCAAGGATATGGCTCGATATCATGATCGTTATCTTGCGTTCGTCCCTGAGCTTTGCAAGAGTATTTCTTATCTCAACGATACCCTGCGGGTCAAGGCCGTTTATCGGCTCGTCAAGGATAATAAGCTCCGGATCGCCTGCAAGAGCAAGCGCGATGCCAAGCCTCTGGCGCATACCGAGAGAAAATGCGCCGGACTTCTTTTTGCCCGTTTCAGAAAGACCAACAAGCTCAAGCAGATCTTTTACATAATCAGGCTTGTAAACGCCAAGACCGATGCACTTTATTTTCAGGTTGTCAAAAGCGCTCATGTTAGGATAAATGCCCGGAGCCTCGATAAGCACTCCTACCTTGTGCATTTCTCCCCTGACATCCTTTCCCTCCTTGCCAAAAAGCGTATAGCTGCCGCTCGTAGGCGTTGAAAGACCGCTCAGCATACGCATTATCGTGGTCTTGCCTGCGCCGTTCCTGCCGATAAGACCGTATATCTCGCCGCGTTTTATGTTGATGTCGATATCCTTGGCCGCGGCAACGTGCCCGTATTTTTTTGTAAGCTTGTTTGTAGTAAGTACGTATTCCATAGCCTGCCCGCAGAGAAAGCCTCTCTGTGGGATCCTCTCCTTTCTTATTTGTGATACTTCCCTCCGCTGATGATCTGAAAAGCCCTGTATATCTGCTCGCAGAGCATTACCCTTGCAAGCTGGTGCGGAAAGGTCATTTCAGACATGGAAAGCCGCATTCCTGCCGCTCTTTTTACTTCATCCGAAAGCCCCCACGAACCGCCGATAACAAAAGCTGCGCTTCCGCAGCCGTTTACAGCAAGCTCTTCAAGCCGGGACGCAAGCCCCTCAGAGGTCTGCTGTCTGCCCTCGATGCACATAGCAATGATGAAAGCTCCCTTCGGCACGGCAGAGAGAATGCGTTTTCCCTCTTTTTCAAGTGTATTCCTGATGCCCGCCTGAGAAGCCTGATCCGGTATTCTTTCCTCATCGACCTCCGTTATCGTAAAATTACAGAAGCCCCTGAGCCTTTTTGCATATTCGCCGCAGGCCTCAGTCCAGAAGCGCTCTTTAAGCCTGCCCACACATATAATACTTATGTTCATCATAGCCTGTTACTCCCGAAAGCCATGCTCAGTATATTACGGCCTCTCCGGATGATACCTCCGGAACGACAGAGAGCATAAAGTCAACATTCATTTTCATGCCCTTCTGTTTAAGCTCGCAAAGAGCCGTCTGCTTTGCAAGCACAGGCACATTATTTTCCCGGCTCAGATGTGCAAGAAGCAGCCGTGTCGTACCCGAACCGACAAGCTCGGCACAGGTCTGTGCGCAAACATCGTTTGAAAGGTGCCCTGTATCCGAAAGTATGCGCTTTTTAAGTATATACGGATATGCACCGTACCTGAGCATACCGACATCATGGTTAGACTCCAGCACAACGGTGTCGCAGCCTGTCAGAGCAGACTTTATCTCAGGGGTGATTATCCCCGTATCCGTTGCAAAAGCCGTCCTGCGCCCGTCCTGCGTTTCAAAATAATAGCCGCAGCCCTCAGCACAGTCGTGAGATATCCTGAACGTGCGCACAGACATATTTTCAAGCTCGATGCCGTCAGGCGTTATCGTATGTATATCGACCTTATCATTGATAACCGAATTTTGCTTCAGAGCCGCCACAGTACCGCCCGAAGCATACACGGGAATTTTATATCTTGTTGAAAACACTCTCAGGGCACTCACATGGTCTGTATGCTCATGGGTGATAAAAATAGCTCTGATCCTATCAACGCTTATGTTATTATCGCGCAGTACACCAGATAATAGCTGTTTCCCGAGCTTCCGCTGAAAAGCGGACACAACCTCGCCATCTTTTCACCACCTTTGCTCATACCGTTTTTATAATAATAATAATACGAAAACTAAAATCAAAATGTAAAGCGGAGAGTCAAAAGCGAAATAATTCCACAATCATACACCTTCAACTTTTATGGTCACGCTGTTTGTTCAGCACAACCGCAGTCAGCGCCGCCAGAGAAAGTAAATCAGCGGCGCATAGTCTGCGCTTACGATTCGCCGGCGAGCCTCCGGTGCCAATTCGCTGCCTGTTCAACACATACCTTAGTTCATTCCGCACAGAATAGTAAACCAGAGTCTGTAAAAGAAAGTTTTTGCAAAGCACCGCTAATGCACCTTCTTCTACGGGCGGCAAGCTGCCGCTCCCGATTCGCTTCTTGTTCAACACATACCTTAGTCAACGCCGCCGCGAACGCCGCCGCGGCAAGTAAATCAGCGTCTGCTAAAGAAGTTTCGGCAAAAGACCGCTAATTTATGTTCTTCTACGGCACTATCTGACGAATGAGCAGATATGGGCGCGCAGGCTCTGCGCACCCGTTCAAGCTCTTCGCGCTATCGGATCGTCTGTATATATAAGACGGATATCAGCGCCAAGACCCGTGAGCTTCTCAACAATATCCTCATATCCGCGCTCAATATGCTCAATATCTTCAATGTGTGTCGTGCCGTTGGCTGCAAGTGCGGCAATTATCATGGCTGCACCGGCACGCAAGTCAGTCGCCTTTACAGGTGCGCCGTTAAGCTCCTTTACACCCTCAATGACAGCGACCTTGCCGTCAACAGAGATAACTGCGCCCATGCGCTTCAGCTCCTCAACATAACGGAACCTGTTATCCCACACCGCCTCTGTCACGATGCTCGTGCCCTGTGCGATAGAAAGCAGAGCCGCGATCTGCGGCTGCATATCCGTCGGAAAACCGGGATGAGGCATGGTCTTTACATTGCAGCGCCTGAGCTCGCCTGTTCTGCGCACTCTTACAGCGTCCTCGTACTCGTCGATCTGAACGCCGATCTCACGGAGCTTTGCCGTGATCGACTCCAGATGCTTCGTTATAACATTCTGAACTATAACATCCCCGCCTGTTGCTGCGGCAGCTACCATGTATGTACCTGCCTCGATCTGATCGGGAATGATGGAATATGTCGTACCGTTAAGGTGCTTTACGCCGTTTATCTTGATAACATCAGTGCCTGCACCCCTGACATCTGCGCCCATTGAGTTAAGGAAGTTCGCAAGGTCAACAATGTGCGGTTCTTTTGCGGCGTTCTCGATGATAGTCCTGCCCTCTGCTCTGACAGCAGCAAGCATTATATTCACAGTGGCGCCCACAGACACCACATCAAGATAGACGTGCCCGCCTGTCAAGCGTTCTGCCTTTACATTTATCATGCCCTGTACAACACTGTGCTTTGCACCCAGAACAGCAAAGCCCTTGAGGTGCTGATCTATAGGTCTTACACCGAAATCACAGCCGCCTGGCAGAGCGACCTGAGCTTCTGAGAACTTGCCGAGCAAAGCTCCTAACAGATAGCTCGAAGCTCTCATCCTGCGGACGATATCATAAGCGGCAACAGGTCGTCTGATATAGGAAGGGTCAATATCAAGTGTGGTCTTGTTCACTCTGCTGACTCTCGCACCCATCTCATGCAGAATATTCGCTATCAGGTTAACATCCATTATATTAGGGATATTTTCGATACGGCAGACACCGTCGGAAAGGATAACGGCAGGAATAATGGCCACGGCTGCATTCTTTGCGCCGCTGATATGCACTGAACCGTTAAGCTTTCTGCCTCCGTTTACAACGATCTGTTTCAAATTGCAACACTCCCTATAAGCTTGGTTATATGAGTATTCGGAGCCGCAGGCTCCTATGTATAGTCGAAAAAGCACCGTCATACTATGCTGTATGGCAGTGTCCGATTTGTGGAACTTGCACTAAACAAGCATTAATATTTAACGCAAAAGATAAACCCACTCTTTTGTTATCATAATACAAACAAGGCAGATTGTCAATATAAAATCCTTTTTATTACAGTATTGTTACGCAAAATAAGGAATTTGCATAATAAAAATTTATGTACCGGCAGTCTTTTGCTGTATATTTCCATCATATACACACTCTTCCAAAAATATGGCAGGGATCATTCTTCTTTTCCGCAAAAGATATCATGCACCGGTGTAAAGTATCGGGCTTTACGCCGATGCAAAGCTCTTTATCAGGCTCACGCATTATAAAACTCAAACAGCGCCCTGTAGGTTTCGTAAACGTCTATCTTTGAGACGATCTCAAAAGGCGCGTGCATACACAGCACAGGTACGCCAAGGTCAACAACATCCGCATTCAGGTTTGCAACGAACTTTGCTATAGTTCCGCCGCCGCCGCCGTCGACCTTGCCAAGCTCTCCTGTCTGCCAGAGCACCTTTTTATCGTCAAGTATCCTCCTGATCTTTGCTACGAACTCAGCAGTAGCATCCGAAGTGCTGTATTTGCCGCCGCTGCCGGTATACTTGGTGATAACGGCGCCGTTATTTATAAAGCAGGCGTTGTTTGCTTCATAGGCCGATGCATAGGTCGGGTCAAAAGCCGCATTAACGTCCGCCGAAAGACAGGTCGTCTTTGCCATTACATGACGTAGCTCCATGCCGTCAACCTTGGCAAGATCAGCGATGAAATCAGCCATATAGGTGGATTTCATGCCTGTAGCTCCGTCACTGCCGATCTCCTCACGGTCGGTGAGCACAGAAATAATCGTCTGATCCGGCACCTCAGTATCAAACGCCGCCATTACTGCCGGATAAGCGCACACCTTATCATCGTGACCGTATGCACCGATCATGCTCCTGTCAAAACCTACGTCCCTCGCCTTGCCTGCCGGAACCATCGTAAGCTCTGCTGAAACAAAATCAGCCTCAGTAAATCCGTACTTCTCATAGAGTATGTTCATAATATTGAGCTTTACAGACTCACTTTCCTTGTCCTTACGGAAGGGTCTGCTGCCGATAAGCACATTGAGCAGCTCGCCGTTGAACGCCTTTGTCATTACCTTGGACATCTGATCTGCTGCAAGATGCGGCAAAAGGTCCGTAACAACAAAGCAGGGCTCGCTTTCCTCATCGCCGATGCGCACCCTGACTACAGTGCCGTCTTTAAGCGCAACAACTCCGTGAAGCGCAAGCGGAACTGTCGGCCACTGATACTTTTTGATGCCGCCGTAGTAATGCGTCTTGAACATAGCAAGGTCATTGCTCTCATAAAGCGGGTTCGGCTTAAGGTCGAGCCTTGGTGAATCAATGTGAGCGATACCAAGCCTTACGCCGTTTTTCGTGCCGTTTTTGCCAATGACGCAAAGTATCAGCGCCCTGCCGCGGTTGTTCAGATATACCCTGTCGCCCGGCTTATAGTCCTTTGTCGGGTCATACTCCGTAAACCCTGCGCCGAGAGCGGCTTTCAGAGTATAGTCTACTGCGTCGCGCTCCGTCTTTGCATTGTCAAGAAAAGCAGTATAGCCCTTGCAGAACTCATCAGCCTTTGCTATCTCCTCCGGTTCAAGGGTTTTGGCTCCGCTTTCGGTCTTGATGAGCAGCTTTTCCTTGAGCAGCTCGGTCTCTGTTTTTTCCTTCTTTTCTTCCTTGATCTCTTCTGTCATTATTATCTCTCCTGTCGTTATGCGGGATCAACTGACCGCTTTTTTATGAAAAATAGAGCTGATTGTAAATGCTCTTATTTCTTGCGACTTTATGACGGTAATTTTCCGTTTCGGCAAACGGGACCTTTTTGAGCGTCTTGCCGTCATCCGAATACTGAGGATCCTTCAGCCATTTATCCACATGACCTGCACCGCCGTTATATGCGCAGATCGCAGCATCCTCGTTGCCATCGTACCTTTTAAGTAGCACCGACAGCACCTCAACGCCGTAGTCGATATTCAGCGCCGGATCGTAAAGATCCTCAAAAACATAGTCATTCTCATCCTTATAATATGTCTGCATCCACACAAATGTGTCATCCATCAGCTGCATAAGCCCGATCGCACCTGCCGAAGACTTGGCATTGGGGTCAAAATCGCTCTCAGTCTTTATAACGCCGTAGATAAGCGCTTTGTCAACTCCGTATTTCTCGGATGCAGCATCTATTATCTCTTCATATTTCAGAGGGAATGAATCCTTTGTTACTTTTATGTTCAGCGCTCTGAACATAAATGCTATACAAACGATCACAGCCAGTACTGCCGCTATCACGATAACGGATCTCAGGGTTATTTTTTTCATTTCACACCTCATTTTTGTTTTTTCTTTTTATTTCTTCAAGGAGCTTTATAAGCTTTTTTCTCACCTGCGCAAGAGGCTCTGAACCGTCTATGATATGATCCGCTCTGGATATATAGAACTCGTCATCCTGCTGGGCGTTTATCCTCAGCATTGCCTCTTCGCGGGTTATGCCGTCACGCTTCATTATCCTGTCAAGCCTGACATCAAGCGGCGCGATAACAGCTATCACACAGTCACACAGTGCATCTCCGCCGCTCTCATAGAGCAAAGGCGCATCAAATATTATCGGTGCATCCGATTTCTGCCTGTACTGTTCAATATATTCGCTTGAACGCTGTATTATCCAGGGATGAGTAATACTGTTGAGCAGGGCGGTCTTTTCCTTATCCGCAAAAGCCCTTGACGCAAGCAGCCTTCTTCTGCATGAGCCATCCTCATTTATTATATCACATCCGAAAAGCTCTGCAAGTCTTTTCAGACAATCTGACCCGGGAGAAAGTGCTTCTCTTGCAACGGCATCACAATCCACCACGCAGCACGACATCTCTGCTGCCAGCCTTGCCACAGTGCTTTTTCCGGCGCCTGTCTGTCCTGTAAGACCTATTACCATGACCTTCACCCCGAAATAAATATTTTTGTCAGACTTTCTCTTAGGCTTATGACGTCTTATCATCAAGCTCTATCACTTTAAAGCCTGCCGCCCTTATCATACGGTTATATACCGCAAGGCCTACTCCGTCCGTATGCGGGCAATGCGCATATACCCTTTTGAAGCCCTTGTCGTCAGCTTCTCTCAGGGCAGAAAAAAGCCTGCTTGCCTGTACATCATGATCCATAGCCCTGCCAAGCGGAATAAACGGCAGTTCAAGCCTTGGGATATCCTCATCATAGCACAGAACGGCTGTCTTTCCGTCCTTCATACCGTTAACGAATTTAAGGAAGCTCTCTTCGCTGCCTTTAAGAAGCGTCAGTTCAGCCTGCGGCGCATAATGCTTATATTTCATTCCCGGACTTGCTGCCCTTTCGCCGCTTTTGAGCGGATTGAGCACAGCATCGTCAAGCACTACCTCGCCTATTGCACCCCTGAGCTGTTCAAGTGTAATGCCGCCCGGTCTGAGCAGTCTCGGCGGCTGCACAGCAAGAGTGATAACAGTAGATTCCACGCCGACATCGCATTCTCCGCCGTCAATTATTGCATCTATCCTGCCGTTCATATCGCTGAAAACATGATGCGCCGTTGTAGGGCTCGGACTGCCGGAAAGATTTGCCGAGGGTGCCGCAAGAGGTGATGAAAGACTTATGAGCTTACGCGCATAAGGGTCAGACGGACAGCGCACAGCCACAGTATCAAGTCCGGCGCTGACTTCATCGGGTATGCGCTCAGACTTCGGCAGTATCATGGTCAGCGGCCCCGGCCAGAATTTATCCGCAAGTATCCTTGCCTTTTCAGGGAACTCTCGCACAAGGCCGTATATCTGAGAGATATCGGCAATATGCACTATAAGCGGATTATCCATCGGGCGTCCCTTTGCCCTGAAAATATTTGCTACCGCCTTGCCGTTATAGGCATCTGCCGCAAGACCGTACACTGTTTCCGTAGGCATCGCCACAAGACCGCCCTCACGTATGATCTGTGCTGCCTTATCTATTTCTTCCGTACTCAGCATCAATGTTTGCATTTTCATCTTCCTGTTCCTTTGCCAAAAGTTGATATGCTGATATAACTCCATTCTGTTCCGGGAGCATAACAACAAAATTTAGCTGCAAGCCCGTCAAAAGACCTGCAGCGTTAAGAGCCTTTTTATATTAAAGCTTTACTGACGGCTGCCCGATTTTTTGCCCGACGATCACCGTCCTGTGAACGGGTCGGTAAAATTATCGTTATTGCCGTTATTATAACCGTCATTTTCGTCTTTGTCAAGAACCTGCTTGTCGAGCCGCCGGCGAGCTGCCGGTGCCGATTCGCTTCTTGTTCAACACATACTGTAGTCCGTACCGCCGCGGCAAGTAAATCAGCGTCTGTAAAAAAAGTTTTTGCAAAGCACCGCGAATGCAACTGCTTCTACGGGCGGCGAATAAACCAGCGTCTGTAAATAAAGTCTTTGCAAAGCACTGCGAATGCAACTGCTTCTACGGGCGGCGAATAAACCAGCGTCTGTAAATAAAGTCTTTGCAAAGCACTGCGAATGCACCAGCTTCTACGGGACTATCTGCAGAATGAGAATAACAAAGCGAGTGTAAACGAGCGGAGCGGACATGGGTGCGGCAGCTTGCCGCAATGAGCAGAACAAAGCGAGTGTAAACGAGCGGAGCGGACATGGCACCGGCGGCTCGCCGGCGCAGGCTCTGCGCTGCCCCCAGACTCCCTTCCTAAAACCGCTGAATTTGATATATTTGAGAGCAAAATACTACACAAAATTATCCTCTATTGTAATTTTGTGATACTGCCTGACGTAAAATTTCAAGAATTGCTTTCCGTGTTGTCTATCAGCCAAAAGTCGTCCTTTTCCGTATGGTACAGCTGAGCGGGCTTTATCGGAGCAAGTCCCTTATATTCAAGCTCACGAGGATCAGTCTGCATAATGCCCTTCTTTACGCGGGAATGATATATCCCGTTGCGCACAACAGGCCAGAGAGCTATAAGCAGCAGGAGCAGAATAAAGACGCATCTCAGAACGGCATTTTTTATGTCATCTCCATCAGGCGGGGTACAGTAGCAATCCATCCTGATATAAATATCAGAGATATCATCAACGGTAACGCCGTTTTCGGAAAGCATATCGCCTGTCACGAGGGAAAGCATCTCATTCTCAACATTACTGTCCATCTTTTCGGCACGGCCGGAAAAGCTGTAATCATCGTAGGTGTGGTTCTCCATCATAAGCTCAAGAGCGTAATAATCTCCCATGTGGTCACTGTCACCGGTAATATATACAAGCTTGTTCTCAGGAGTTTTTACCAGCATCTTTATATAGTCAACATCAAGCTTTATCTCCGAGTTGAATGCGACAACATCTTTCCTGTATACATCGCTTTTTATCATCTCATCCTCGTTCACAAAATATATCCTGTCATGCTCCACATCACGGTAGGGAAATGTGACCATATCGTTTATAATAGAGATCAGTGTCACTACCGATGATATAAGGGTAACAGCTATAAGGAAATAAATTGCCGCCATGACCTTCGGGAATCTGATCGGCTTGTATTTTATCAGTGTCATATTGTACTCTCCTTATCAATATCTGCGTCTCTGATCTCCGTTAATATCTTCGTTATTATTTTCTTCTCTGTCCACATAGAAATTGCCGTCCTCGTTTACTCCGCCCTGATAAAACTCGACCTTTTCCTCGGTTCTGTTCTCCTTTTCAAGCTCGTGTCCGACCAGACCGAAAATACCTGTTGAAGCAAGGAAGCTGCTGCTTGCAAGGAAATCCCTTATCTCATTCTTTTCCCCGACAGGCTTAGTGCTGCTCTGAACCGGCTGCTGATATGATGTATCCGTTTCATCCTGATCATCAGCGAATTTGTAGCTTCCGTTTATCTCACCGGTCTCATAATCGTCATTTGAGTAAAATTTATCTTCGATATCCCCATTGCTTGCGAACGGGTCAAGCTGGTGCAGATCAATATCTTCCTTCCTGACCTTTATCTCAGGTTCAAGCACACCCTTCTGCACAAGCAGGCCATAAATAATGTTGTTCAGGGATTTTCTCAGAAGGAACCAAATACCTGCAAGAATAGCCAAAAGCCCTAATATTGAAGCGATAAGAAGCGCTGTCCATTTTCCGGTATCATTATCAACAAGAGTTATCGCTGTCCACGAAATGTTCCTTTCGTCAATATTATACTCTTTATATTTATTATCCATCAGCATATTCATCATCAGGCTTGTCCTGTATGTATCGCTAAGTCTCCCTACCTTGCCCCTGAAGCTGATGGAGCTGTCAGACTTTGGCTGAATATTATGCACCTCAGAAGCCATATCAGGTGCAACCGTCGGGTTTGCCGCAATAACTATTACATTCCTGTCGCTTGTCAGCACCGAGATACACTCTACAATATTGCCGGAAATCGTTGCATCCTGATAATTCATTATGATATCACTTGCATCAACCGTTCCCTGAACAAGCTCTCCGCTTTTAAGATCATCCATATCTTCGACGGTAATATGCCTGTATTCTACCGTCATAGCACCCACTATACTGCATATAGATGATATCTGTACAATAAGTAACACAAGAAGAATTATTGAAAAGAAGATCTTGAGCTTTAACATCTTCTGCGGAATATAGTGCATATTTTTTATTATCATAGCTACCCCTCCGATTTGCAATATACCAACTCTTCTGAAATCTTTATCCTGGGTAAAATAATAAACTCCCAAAGTGACATTTAAGTGACCAAAAATTCAAGTGCGGAATTTTTATTCATCAGGCATAACATAAATCAGCGTTCTTTTGCCGAAACTCCTTTAGCAGACGCTGGCGCAGAGCCTGCGCCGAATTGGGAGCGGCAGCTTGCCGCCCGAGCCGACAGGCGAGACCGGAGGACTTTCACTTGAAAGTCCCGCCTGACTGACGGTCAGTTTTCCTGAGATCCAAGCTGTGATGAACGTGCGGCAGTTATAAGAGGGTCTATTATTTCATCAAGAGAACCGTTAAGGATATCATCGATCTTGTACAGTGTCAGTCCTATCCTGTGGTCTGTCACTCTGCCCTGCGGATAATTATATGTTCTTATGCGCTCGCTTCTGTCGCCTGTGCCCACCTGATCGTGCCGCTGTGCCGCCACTTCGCTCTGCTGCCTTTCGCGCTCGGCTTCAAGCAGGCGCGACCTCAGCACCTTCATGGCCTTATCCTTGTTTTTGTACTGGCTTCTTTCATCCTGACATTCCACAACAAGACCTGTAGGAAGATGAGTTATCCTTATTGCCGATTCCGTCTTGTTAATGTGCTGTCCTCCGGCGCCGCTCGCCCTGAACGTATCAATTTTCAGCTCGGTCGGATCAATATTCACTTCAACGTCCTCAGCCTCGGGCAAAACGGCAACGGTAACTGTTGAGGTGTGTATCCTGCCCTGTGTTTCCGTTTCCGGTACCCTTTGCACCCTGTGTACGCCGCTTTCATATTTCAGCCTTGAATACGCACCTTCGCCGGTCAGCATAAAGCTTATCTCCTTGTAGCCGCCAAGCTCAGTATCGGCCGCATTCATTATTTCAAGCTTATAGCCCCTTCTGACTGCATACATACTGTACATCCGGAAAAGCACAGCCGCAAACAGTGCCGCTTCCTCTCCTCCGGCGCCGCCGCGTATCTCCATGATAACATTCCTGTCGTCATTAGGGTCTTTGGGAAGAAGCAGTATTTTAAGCTCCTCCTCCAGAGCGGAAATATCGGCTCCAAGAGAGGCTATCTCCTCTTCAAGCATCTCCTTCATTTCCCTGTCGGACGAGTTTTCCTCCAGAAGCTCCTCTGCTTCCTGCTTATCTGCCGACGCCTTTTTGTATTCACGATATTTAAGCGCCAGCGGCTCAACGGACTTATATTCCTTCATGCACTGTGCATATTTTTCCGGATCGCTCACAGTTGCAGGATCGCAAAGCTTCTCCGAAAGCTCCTCATACCTGTCCTCAAAAACCTGTACCTTCTCAAACATTTACTTCCTCACTCTCCTGCGCTGTTATTGCAGCTTATCATCATGCTGCTCCGACTGCACTGATGTCACTATCTTTCTCAGACCCTTTTCGGCCTTCTGCCTTGAAAGCATTATTTCGTGACCGCAGCCCATACACCGCAGCTTGAAGTCCATCCCGATGCGCAGCACCAAAAACAGCTTATTGTTCTCCCTGCCGCAAGGATGGGCTTTTTTCATTTCAATTATATCACCGATGCTTATATTCATATCTTCACCCCGATATCACTTTTTGCGGGCAGCTATGATCCCGACAGTAAAAAGTGCGGCCGCCGCCATGCCGAATATCACAAAGACTACCACTACCGTACTTATCCATCCGAGATCACTGCCGCTCTCCGTTCTCTCCTGCACAGCTGACGGCTCCTGAGACTGCGAGCTTTGTTCTGATGTACTTGCTTCAATGCGGCTCTGTTCCGGAAAACTTTGGACGGTGCTCTCCGCGCTCTGCTCAGGGCGGCTGTATGCCGATGACTGCTCAGGCTTCTCCGGCCGGCTCACATAAGGCTCCGACGAAGCATAAAAGCTGTCCATTTCCCTGCCGATACGTTCTATATCATAAAAAGCGGAATAGTCGGCAGTTCTGTCCGCAGCGCCAGTGAAAAGCTTCACATCAACAGGCACACCGTCATCAACGGTCTGCATATCTTTATTTACAAATCTTGCATAGGACGACATACGATATATCACGCCGTCCGCTGTAGCTCTTTGTATTACTGCGCAGGTGCCGCCGCCGCTCTGCTCTCCTATTATCATGCAGCCCATATCCTTCATTATTGAGGGAAACAGAGTTCCGCACGAAAACGAGCTTCCGCTTGTCAGTACTGCAAAATTCATATCCTCATAGCTCACAAGAGCATCATTGCCGTCGATAGCGCCGTCAAGATCGCGGTCTGCATTCATGGCCTGATAAACCACCTGATCTCCGAGCAGGTTCTGACAGATGAATGAAGAATCCCCTGTTATCATTAATGCTATCTCATTCATAACAACAGTATCGCCGCCAAGATTTGCCGAAAGGTCGAGCACTACGTTTTTTATCCCCTCTGCCCTTGCCTTTTCCAGTCCTTTATATACTATTGCCACCGTATCATCGGGCATATCGCTGCTGCCGCTGAAAAAATCTTTCCAGCCCTGATAATCGGCCTCAAAGCCGTCAATGCAGATAAAAGCCGTATTGCCGCTGCTGAAATAATTCCCGCTGCCAAGTATACTGCTTCGCTGATCAGTGACGGCATTGTGTGTACGTATGATCTTATCGTATTTTTCGGAATATTCATTTCTCAGGCTGTCCGCATCACTCATGCCGCTCATATAGTCCGGCATTACATTGCTGTCTTGTAATGCTTGCATTACGGCAGGACCGGCCGCCAGCCCGGTATGTCCGCCGTCTGCAAGAAGGTAATTGAAAAGTCTGTCCATTCCGGCAAGATATTCTCCTGAGCTTGACGAAAGCAGCAGCGACCTTGTTTTGCTGTCTGCCTGCAAAAGTGCGCTGTCCAGACCGGAGCTCTTCATCTCAGCGGCAAAGGCATTGCGGGTGCTCGGATAGCCGTAAAAATATTCGAGCGAAAGCTGAAGCTCTTTATAGGTCATTTCAACAATATCCTCTGCCCTGCTGCCGCTTTTAAGAGAGCTGAGATACAAAGGGTCAGAATTTACCGCATCGCCGCCGTTTATATCGTCATAATAAGCCATGAAGTATATGCGCCCGTCAGCATAAAGAGAGGTGATAAAATCCAGATTGCCGAAAATGTCACTCAGCGTTGCGAACGGATAGTACACAACGCCGTCCATTTCACGGATATCAATACCGTATCTGCCCATATCAATAGTTTTCGGGGACGCCGGCTTGTCATACTTAACGCTGTCTACCTGCACAAACACATCCGGCCCCGACATTACAAGCCTGCCGCCGTCCGTTTTATACACCGGAGTTGAAGAAAAGCTTGCAAGGTCGTCTGCCGTGAAGCTGTCGTTCAGCACATTGACTTCTGCGGTGTCGCCGCATTTTGCTTCACGGTATGTATATATCCCGCCGCCTGAATTTGTAACCGTCATTTCACCGTCAAGAAAGGTTTTATAGTAAAGCTCCATTGACATATACGGCACATTTGGCATATCCGAAAAGAACACACATTCTACAGTTTCGCTTTCATCCATGCTTTTGCGGTATACCGGCACATCACGCTTTTCCGCTGACGGTCCCGGCGCAGCACATACCTGCGCCAGCGCAGACAAGCCGAACGTCAATGCAGCCGCACTGACAAGCGAAGTCAGCCTTTTGAAAACCTCTTTCATAAAGACAACCTCCGGATCATATCGTTTTGAAAAATTTGATGGTAAACTTGCTTCCCTTGCCCTCAGTTGACTGCACACTGATATATCCTCCGCACTTCTCTATTATGCTTTTTGAAAGTGCAAGACCGATGCCGACGCTTGTATCGCTTGAATTGCTGCCCTTATAGAAACGCTCGAATATATGCGGCAGATCCTTCTTTTTGATACCGCAGCCCGTGTCCTCGATCGTCAGCTTGATAAGCAGCGGGTTTTCTTCCGCCATGAGTGTTACAGAGCCGCCCTTTTTAGTATGCTCTATGCAGTTCTTCACGATATTTGTAACAGCCTCACACACCCATTTCATGTCGCATTCGATGGTAATATCCGGACATTCGCCCTTTACCTCTACACCCTGGTCCTGTGCTATCGCAGAGGTATTCGATATGCTGATATTTATTATATCACTGAGCCGCACCTTTTCTTCGTGGAATGTGATAGTATTTGCATCAAGCTTTGAAAGCGTCAGCATAGACTGCGTAAGGAATGTCAGGTGCGTTATCGAGTTCCTTATATCGCCGAGAAATTCCCTTTTCAGCTCCTCCGGCATATCGCCCTCAAGTATGCCGTCGAGCATTATCATTATTGAGGTCAGCGGCGTTTTGAGCTGATGCGAAATATCCGAGAGTGAGTCCTTTAGCTTTTGCTTTTCTGTCACGGAGCGTTCCGACTGTTCCCTCAGCATTACGGTAGTCTTGTATATCTCACTGCTGAGCACAGATATCTGATCCTCTTTCATATCTTCAAAGTTCAGGCGGTAATTTCCGCTGTTTATCTTCATCAGATAATTGGTGAGCTTTTTGTCCTGCCTTTTGCGTATACTGACGTATATCCCGAAGCAGATCATCGAAGCACAGCCAAGGCCGATGCATACCGATACCCCAAGGGATATAACAGCCGCATAATTCTGCCTGTTTTGCAGCACGATCGTATCCTTTTCGGATATGCCGTATTTATTCAGCAGCTCATCTGCGTTTCCGCTGCTGTCAGGCGAGTTGAGTATTGATACTATATTTCTTTCGTCAACATCGGGATATTCCTTTTTTATAAGTGCTATCAGCTGAGAATAAGCCAGCCTGTCCGCACTTTTCGCCGCCGATATACCGAACTGCATAACGCCTGCCCCTGCAAACGAGAATAACAGGGTAATGGCTGCAAATATCAGATAGAATTTTGATGACAGCTTCATTTTGCCTCCATTCTGTAGCCGATGCCCTTCACGGTGCGTATCAGCTCGGTATCAAGCTTTTGCCTTATTCTCTTTATGTAAACTGTCAGCGTATTGTCATTCACAAAATTGCCTGCAATATCCCATATTTTTTCAAGTATACGTTCTCTTGTAACGACCTGTCCGGCGTTCTGCATAAGCATAATAAGTATCCTGTATTCAAGCGCAGTAAGCTCTGCCTCAGCGCCGTTTTTCATAACGATATGCTTTTCCGTATCAACAGAGATATCGCCCACAGTCAGAATGCTTCCCTTGCCGTTTGATGCGTTATCAAAGCGTTTGATACGTGCAAGCAGCTCTCTTGTGGAAAACGGCTTTGTAATGTAATCATCAGCGCCAAGCTCCAGTCCGCTTACGATATTATCCTCGTCATCAAGCGCCGTAAGGAAAATCGCCGGCGCCTGATTGAGCCTTCTTATTTCTTTAAAAAGCTCAAACCCGTTGCCGTCCGGCAAAGTAACGTCAAGTATCATAAGGTCATACTCACCGCCTGAGCTTGCAACTGCGCTTTCGCAGTCCTCACACAGCGTCACCTCATGCCCATTGGACTTCAGCGTATATACCAGACCCTTTGAGATTATCCTGTTATCCTCAACCAATAATATATGCACATTCCTACACTCCTTATCACAATACTGCATTTCAGGTTCGTTACTGTCACTATTATTATAATCTTTCCACTCCCCCATGTCAATGTTATCAAATAATACTCCACAGAAATCAATTTCGCGCCGGCGAGTTACACGGGGACCCCCCCTCCTAAAACCGCTGAAACGGGGGAACCCTTTTTCCGGCGGAAAAAGGGTTCTCCCCCGGACCCCCTTCCTAAAACCGCCGAATTTGATCTGCCGGCAAGCTGCCGCTCCCGATTCGCTTCTTGTTCAACACATACTGTAGTCAATACCGCCAGAGCGAATAAACCAGCGTCTGTTAAAGAAGCTTCGTCAAAAGACTGCGAATGCACCTGATTCTACGGACGACAAGCTGCCGCTCCCGATTCGGCGCTAAAAATGAAACATCGGCAGCTCCTTGCGGGAACCGCCGATGTTTCGGGGTGGTCGGTATATTGGATAAAACTCGTAATCAAATGTTATCGTTGCGGATGGTCTCAATAATGTTCTGCTTGTTGAACTTTGCAATAGAGAATTTCATTATCGCAAAGAGAAGCAGCAGCACTACCAGTATGCACATCAGCATCGGGATCCATGGCACACGGAAATAAACATCATTTATGCCTGCCGAATTTAACGAATTGCTCATAGGCCAGGTTATCAGCAAGCCTCCGATCAAGCCTATCGGAATACCGAGCATAAGCGACTTGAAGGTATAAAGTGCGCTTTCAAGAAGTATCATCATGTGAAGTTCCTTGCTTGTTGTGCCGATAGATCTCAGCATAGCAAACTCCTTTTGTCTGAGCTTCATGTTCGTGGTAACGGTATTGAACATATTCGTAACGCCTATAAGCGAGATCACAGCAATAAATCCGTAAACGAACACCTGAATAACAAGAAGAGAGGACTTCATATCATTTACAAGCTTTGAGTAGTTTGTAATGTTCGTGATAGGTGTGCTACCCTGGAAAATACTTTCAGATACCCTGTCCTCAAGACCATTCGGATCTGAGGTGCTTACATCTATTTCTGCATAGCTCGGATTCGTGAAAAACTCCTCGAATTTTTCGGTGGTAACAACTATAGCTCTATTGTTGTAAATAGATGATAATCCAGCCGAAGCCGGCACCTTCTCTATCGTTCCTGCTATCTCTATCTCTGCGTTATATTTATGCTCTATGGTCTTTACATTCTGATAATAGTCATCTTCATATCCATCTGCTTCATCGTTTTCGCTTGTCTCGGGAAGATCTTCGTATACTTCTTCTTCATATACGCATTCACCCTTGAGAACCATTCCTACCGGATCCTTGAAAAGCTTTACGGGTTCAGGGCGCGGCATTCTATCATTGTCTTCTCCAATATCCATTATATTGTAGTTCCAGATAAAGCCCTTATCCTTACAGTCCTCATATTTCAGGCCGGCTTCATCGCAAAGCTTCATAAAGCTTTTTTTGTCAACAGCCATAAACTGATAGGACACCTTGCCGTCCTTTACTGTGTTGCTGGAAATACGATCATAATACAAGCCTCCGAACTTTACCTCGTCACAGATCTGATCGTCTGTAACAGAAAATTCAAAATCGCAGGAGTAATAATGGAACCTGTAATTGCTCACACCCAGATCAGAGGTTATTTTTTCAAAATACTGCTCCTCAGTTTTGGCGGGGATCCCTTCTTCTTCTCCGGACTCATTCGCCGCATATACGCCAATAATCACATTGTACTCAGAATTTGCTATTGCATAGTAATCCTGGCTCATAAGACCTCTGATCGTGAAATCAACCACGGAGTTTATGCCAAGGAAGAGCGACACGCTGATTATGATGGAAATTACTGTTGCGCGGTACTGCTTGCGGCTGCGCTTCATATTCTTCCATGCAATGCTTCCGCCTGCGCCGAATACCTTTGATATCCACTTAGGCACAGCATAGCCCTTCTTTGCCTGCTTTGCCGAGATCTTGATATCGTTGCTGCTTCTTATAGCCTCCATCGGAGAGGTCTTTGAGGCTTTTTTTGCAGAAGTAGCTGCCGAGCACAGTATTGTCGCAATACCAACTGCGATCGCCAGAGCTATAGCTCCAAAATTAACGGCAAAGATAAGCTTGTATGAGCCGAGCTGATCTGAAAGCACGCTTGATGCGAATGCTATCAGCGCTACTGTTATGCCAATTCCTGTCAGTATTCCGAGCGGAATGCCGATAACGCCCAGTACGAAAGCCTCAAAGAACACGTTCTGCCTTATCTGTTTAGGTGTCGTTCCCACCGATGAAAGCATACCGTAAAGACGTATCTTCTCCGTAATGGATATCTCAAAGCTGTTGCGTATGATGAATACGCTTGCGAGCATTACGATCAGCATACCTACAAACATTACCAGGAATGACGACGGAGTGAAGCCCGAGGAATCATCCTTCAAATATCCCTTTGCTCTGAGCAGTTCACGGTTTATGCCAAAAGACACATAAGGACTATTGCTGTCTTTAAGGCTCTGTTCGATCCGCTTTCCGAATTCGCTTTCATCGCCTATGAAGAAATTAGAATTATCAACAATGCTTCTGATATCATTTTCATCAAAGCCGATGAGCTGCGCAAGGACGGAAGCATATTCACTCTCTGCGTTTTCCCAAAGATCGACATATAAGACATTTGTGTTTTCGATTTCCTTATATGTATATACCTTTATGGTATCTGTGAAGAATAAAGAACTGGAATAATTATCCGATGAAAGGAAGCCTACTTCCTCCTTGAGTATACCAACTATCTTGAATTCCTTTACGCCCTCTTTTTTCCATTCCTCAGCGTCGCCGAAGGTGCCTGTAAAATCCTCAGGGATATCATAGCCGCCGAACAAATCATAGAAATATTGAAACTGCGGTATCCCCTTTTTAAGCACACGCTTTCCGTATTCAGCCTGAAGAGTATCTCCCAATTTATATTCCTTATTGGAGTAGCGGTTCAACGAAGCCGAAATAACGATCTCGTTTTCATTTTCTGCAAAACGTCCGCTTTCAAACTCGATACAGCTTGCGTTCAGGGTTTTCTGGTCAGTTCCATACAAATTGAAATTGCTTACATACTGAAATTTAGGATCAGTCAGTTTATATGTTTTGATAAATTCGAGAGTATATACATCCTTTACATTGCGGTTTGTCTTTATCGCAGCAATGTCATCCTTTGTCAGACTCTCATCACTCATCATATAGATATCATAATCGCCGCTTGAAATCATTGCTGTATAAACACTGGAAGCATCCATACTTGATACGATACACGCCACAGTGGTAATAAGCGCCACAGAAAGAGCTATGCCTATTATAGAAACTATCGTTCTGCTTTTATTCATCAGCAGATTTTTAATAGTCAGCTTTCTTAACAGTTTCACGGCTTATTCCTCCCCTGCAAGCTTTCCATCGCTTATGCGGATTATCCTGTCGGCCTCCTTGGCTATCTCAAGGTTATGGGTTATCATGATTATCGTCTGATGGAAGGTCTTATTTGTCATCTTAAGGATGCTTACGATATCGTCAGTTGCCTTTGAATCGAGGTTTCCGGTCGGCTCGTCTGCAAGCAGGATAGCCGGATTGTTAATTATTGCTCTTGCGATAGAGACCCTCTGCTGCTGACCGCCCGAAAGCTGATTAGGAAGATTCTTTTTCTTGTCAGCGATGCCGAGAGCGTTCATTATCTCGTCAACTCTTTCTCTGTCTACGGCCTTACCGTCAAGCTCCATCGGAAGTGTTATATTTTCCTCTGCCGTAAGGATAGGAATGAGGTTGTAGAACTGATAGACTATACCGATCTGTCTTCTGCGGAAGATCGCCATCTTGTCGCTGTTCATCTTGTTTATCTCGTTGCCGTCAATGAATATGCTGCCGCTTGTCGGTCTGTCAACACCGCCGAGCATATGCATAAGTGTGCTCTTACCGCTGCCACTCTGTCCGACTATTGCAACGAACTCACCCTGTTCAACACTCATAGATATACCATCTACTGCATTGAAGGCGTTTTCACCGCTGCCATAAGTTTTTACAAGGTTTTCTGTTCTTAAAATTTCCATATAAAGCACTCCTTATGCATTTTTATTGTCATGTTTCGGCTTTCTCTTGCCTTCTGTAGTCATTTTACAATCCTTAAGTGACTTCAAAGTGACTATAAAAAATTTTTTTGCGCAGAGCCTGCGCACCCTTGTCCGCTCCGCTCGTTTACACTCGCTTTGTTCTGCTCATTGCGGCAAGCTGCCGCTCCCCTGTCCGCTCCGCTCGTTTACACTCGCTTTGTTCTGCTCATTCGTCAGATAGTGCCGTAGAAGAACATAAATTAGCGGTCTTTTGCCGAAACTTCTTTAGCAGACGCTGATTTACTTGCCGCGGCGGCGTT
>CADCKR010000023.1:50792-55387 GCA_902802105.1 uncultured Ruminococcus sp. | reverse complement strand
TCAACAGCGAAATGGTTATTTTAACGCCTATTACAATCAATAATCATTTCAATAATGCAAATTATGTGACTAAAGTTGATCATCTGTGTTCAGAACGGCGCACTTTTAATTTTCTTTTAAAGAAAGTTGATTTCCGTGATGAGCAAGAAGGATATATTGACAGGTATAGGGAAAAGAAATATAATATATTTTAACGAAATATTATCTGAAATGCGGAACAGGAGGAAGCACAATGTTCGTAATTGATTGTCATGACCATATATATCATAAAAAATTAGCTCCGATGGCAGTAAAGGGCGTAGGTGAATTTTACAACGTACCAATGGCCTGCACAGGCACTGGTGATGCTCTCGCAGAATATGCCAAAAAAAGCCCCGTTAAAAAATTCGTGGTAAACTCTGTTGCCCTGACCGCTTCTACCGTAAAGAGGCTGAATACATTCGTGGCAGAACAATGCAAAGCTCACAGTGAATTTATAGGGCTCGGCACCCTGCACCCCGATATGGAAAACGCCGATGAAGAAATAGAAAGAATTATCTCTCTCGGACTGAAAGGAATAAAGCTGCATCCCGATACACAGAAATTCGATGCAGACAGCAATAAGGCAATGCGTCTCTACGAGAAATTCGCAAGCCGCCTACCGCTGCTTATCCACGGCGGAGATTATCGCTACGATCACTCACATCCCAGAAGACTGCAAAAAATAGAGCAATGCTTTCCAAACCTCACAATGATCGCCGCACATCTTGGCGGATGGTCAATATATGAGGAGGCTGTGCCCTATATGAAGGAAATGCATTGCTATATGGATATTTCCAGCGTTATGCCCTTTGTCAAGCCAAAGAGAGTTACTGAGCTTATCCGGCTTTACGGCGCCGACAGACTGCTTTTCGGCTCGGATTACCCGATGTGGGATCCTGTGAGCGAATACGAAAGCTTTATGGCTCTTGATCTTACACGGGAGGAACAGGAAAAAATACTATATAAAAATACCGCCAGGATCTTTAATATAGACCTGAGCGAAGCATAAAGCATAAAGCATAAAGCATAAAGCAAAAGGTCAGTACCAAATGATATCCGGTACTGACCTGAACTTATTTTAAAGAGAATTTACAGCGTCAATGAGCGCATCGGCTTTATCTGTCTTTTCCCATGCTACGCCAAGATCTTCACGCCCCATGTGCCCATAAGCGGAAAGCTCACGATAGATCGGCTTGTTAAGACCGAGCTCCTTTATTATTGCGGCAGGACGAAGATCGAATACCTTCTCTACCGCCTTTGTGAGCTTCTCTGCGGGGACCGTACCTGTGCCGAAGGTCTCTACCATAACAGAAACAGGACGTGCAACGCCGATAGCATAAGAAAGCTGTATCTCACACTTTGATGCAAGCTTTGCGGCAACGATGTTCTTTGCAACGTATCTTGCGGCATAAGCGGCGCTTCTGTCTACCTTTGTCGGGTCCTTGCCGGAGAATGCGCCGCCGCCGTGACGTGAATAGCCGCCGTAGGTGTCAACGATTATCTTTCTGCCTGTGAGACCGCTGTCGCCTGCAGGACCGCCGATAACGAAACGACCTGTCGGGTTTACAAGTATACGTGTGTTTTCGTCGATTATATCAGCAGGAATGACCGGCTTTATAACGTACTCAATAAGGTCTCTGCGGATGGTTTCAAGTGAAGCGTCCTCGTCATGCTGTGTTGAGATAAGGATAGTGTCCACCCTTACAGGACGGTCATTCTCGTCATATTCAACAGTGACCTGTGTTTTACCGTCCGGACGGAGATAGCTTATCGTATTGTTCTTGCGTACCTCTGCAAGACGCTTTGCAAGCTTGTGTGCAAGCGAAATGGGCAAAGGCATGAGCTCCGGAGTTTCATCGCAGGCAAAGCCGAACATAATGCCCTGGTCTCCTGCGCCTATGCGGTCAAGATTATCCTCCTTGCTGTCTCTGTATTCGTATGAGGAATTTACACCCATTGATATATCGGGAGACTGTGAGTGTATTGACGTAATGACTGCGCAGGAATTGCCGTCAAAGCAAACGGAAGGATCATTGTAGCCGACAGATGTAATAGCTTCACGGGCTATCTTGTCAACATTGACTGTAGCCTTTGAGGACACCTCGCCCATGATGAGTACAAGACCTGTTGCGGCAGTTACCTCGCAGGCAACGTGTGCATCGGGATCAAGACGGATAAGCTCGTCAAGTATCGCATCGGAGATACGGTCGCATATCTTGTCAGGATGTCCTTCGGTAACGGATTCGGATGTAAAGAGATAATGTGCCATTTTTTCTTTCCTTTCTCATTAAAAAGTCCGAAGCAACAAAAAAGCCGCCCGGCATTACCGAACAGCAATAAAAAACACTCATCTTTCGGCTATACCGCAGGATTTGGCACCTTACCGTAAAGGCAGGTTGTCGGACTTCACAGGGCCTGTTCCCTCCGTCACTCCGGATAAGTTCAGATATTCAATTCCGTAGAAGATTATAGCATCAATTCCGGCAGGTGTCAACGAAAAAAGCAAGAAAACGAAAGTTTGTATCAATTATACAATTTTTTTGTCGAAAAAAATACCGTATCGTTAATTTTTGAGCCATCAGAAGGCACTTGCCGAAAATGCTTTACAATAAGGTCTGAATATAGTATAATCTTATTATTATCGGCTTGAACGCCGCATTGAATACAGGAGGTCGTTTTTTATGAACGCAGTAATTACAGTTTTGGGTAAAGATACAGTAGGAATACTTGCAAAGGTATCAAGTGAGTGCGCCAAGGTGGATGTCAATATCCTTGAGGTAACACAGTCTGTTCTGCAGGGAATGTTTGCAATGATAATGTTCGTTGACATTTCAAAATGCACTGTCCCGTTCTCACAGCTTGTTGATTCCCTCACCGCATCAGGCGAACAGATGGGCGTAAAGATACACGTAATGCATGAGGATATCTTTAACGCAATGCACAAGATCTGAATAGTGCGTCAGTCATTTTCTCAGGCCTGACAGCTAAAACATAATCGTGACCGGCTTAATGCCGGATTATTAAGGACGGTAGAATTAAATGATAAACTCACATGATATACTTGAAACCATTAACATGATAGACAACGAAAATCTCGATGTCAGGACAATAACAATGGGCATCTCTCTGCTGGACTGCATCGACAGCGATATCACAAAGTCCTGCCAGAAGCTTTATGACAAGATATGCAGATATGCCGGCAGCCTTGTCCGTACAGGAGAGGATATCAGCAAGGAATACGGCATCCCGATAATACATAAGAGAATAGCAGTTACTCCCATTGCAATGTTAGCGGCAGCCTGCCCGGGAAATGATCCGGTAAAATTTGCAAAGGCTCTCGACAAGGCCGCAGATACCATCGGAGTAAACTTTGTGGGAGGCTATTCCGCACTCGTGCATAAGGGATTTGCTCCCGGTGATTACGCGCTTATAGACAGCATACCCGAAGCGCTTGCATCAACAGAAAAGGTATGCTCATCGGTAAACATAGGCAGCACAAAAGCCGGCATAAATATGGACGCTGTGGCAAAAATGGGCAAGGTTATCCTGAAAAGCGCGGCTCTGACAGCCGACAGGGACTGCATAGGCGCAGCAAAGCTTGTTGTGTTCTGCAATGCTCCTGAGGATAATCCGTTTATGGCAGGCGCTTTTCACGGTCCGGGCGAACCCGACTGCGTTATCAACGTAGGCGTTTCGGGTCCGGGCGTTGTAAGGGCTGCACTGGCAAAGGCTGGCGACTGCAATATCACCGAGGTTGCGGACATAGTAAAGAAAACAGCCTTCAAGATAACCAGAATGGGACAGCTTGTTGCCAAAGAAGCATCCAGACGTCTGAGCGTACCCTTCGGAATAGTTGACCTTTCGCTTGCGCCTACACCCGCTATCGGAGATTCTGTCGCATATATCCTTGAAGAAATGGGTCTTGAGCAGTGCGGAGCTCATGGAACAACAGCTTGTCTTGCACTGCTGAACGACGCTGTAAAGAAGGGCGGAGTCATGGCTTCATCCCATGTAGGAGGTCTTTCGGGCGCATTCATCCCCGTGACAGAGGACGCCGGAATGATAGAAGCAGCCAGAAGCAAGGCCCTCTCTCTGACAAAGCTTGAAGCAATGACAGCTGTATGCTCGGTAGGTCTTGATATGATCGCGATCCCCGGAGATACCACACCGGAAATAATCTCCGGCATTATTGCAGACGAAGCCGCTATAGGCATGGTAAACTCAAAGACAACAGCCGTAAGGCTTATCCCGGCAATCGGCAAGAAGGCCGGCGAAGAGCTCTGCTTCGGCGGACTGCTCGGCAACGGACCTGTAATGGATATAAACCGCAAGTCTCCTGCAAGGTTCATTTCAAGAGGCGGACGCATCCCTGCTCCTATGCAGAGTCTTAAAAACTGATGCTCCGGCATAACCATAAGAGCCTGAATATCTCAAGAAGCTTTAAGGCCACACCGGAAAAATCATGCAAGCAGAAATTAAGGCAACACCGCACAAAGACCGCCTAACGGCTTAGCACCACATCTGCTGCGCCCGAAGGAAGTGCCCTTGGGGTACACTTTTTCCGTCATCTTGCA
>CADCKR010000023.1:0-50761 GCA_902802105.1 uncultured Ruminococcus sp. | reverse complement strand
TATCTGTCGGAATGAAAAATGTTCCCATAACTAACACGGGAGCGCAGGCTCTGCGCCGGCGCATCTGCGGCACTATCTTTGTGCGGTATTGCCTTAAAAATAATTTTTGAACGGTTCACAAGATCAAAAGCCGCCTGTTTTTTATGAACGGGCGGCTTTTTCCGATCAATTCCAATACAACAGTATTTCGTTCTCTATTGAAAAAAAGCAAAAAATAATATATAATACTAATGCCTAACAAAAAGCAGACAATTTTTGCGGTCTGATTTCCGCGATACTTTGTTGTCGTTCTCGGAATCCGTCAGGATTCCTGCGTTCTCCGCCAAGTCTTGCGAAAATCATCCTCGCAAACCTAAGTCTGCTTTTTTATCAGGAATTAGTATAATGTGTCAGGATGACAAATTATGAACATTTGCGGCATATTTATTGGAATATCCTATAAATTTCCCTGTATCTCTTTATTTTTTCCGGATCTTGTAATATAATGAAGTGGTATGTATTTTATAGAGAGCCCAGGAAATAATCACAGCGGTTCGGCGCACAGGAGATCACATGGCTGCGTATCATACTTTGCCTTGCTCTGCATTCTCCCGTATCGTATCATTTGCTGCAGTTGTTTTTTGGGACTGCTATAGGCTCAAACCATTATTTCTCAGATTGGAAGTGTTGTTTTATGTCAGACAAGTACACTCATCTGCTCGACAATGTCAAACGAATACATTTTGTAGGTATAGGCGGCTCGGGAATGTGCCCTCTTGCCGAAATACTTCATAATGAAGGCTACGAAATAACCGGCTCGGATACAGCCGAATCCGATACACTTGAAAGAATACGCTCCTATGGCATCCCTGTTACAATGGGACATTACCCCGAAAACGTAAACGGCGCCGATCTCGTTGTATATACTGCCGCAGTAAAGCTCGACAATCCGGAGCTGGTATCCGCAAAAACCCAGAATATCCCTGCTATCGAACGCTGCATCATGCTCGGCGCGGTAGTTGAAAAATACAAGCGTTCCATTGCTGTCAGCGGCACTCACGGAAAGACAACGACCACATCTATGATAACACAGATAATGACAATGTCTTCACTCGACCCTACTGCAATAATCGGCGCAAAGCTGCCTTTCATCGGCGGCAACAGCCGTGTGGGAAAGTCTGACTTTATCGTTTGTGAGGCCTGCGAATATGTGGACACGTTCCTCCACATCTATCCGGCAATGGCTGTTATCCTTAACGTGGACGAGGATCATCTTGATTATTTCGGTACGCTTGACAGGATAAAGCAATCGTTCAGGCAGTTCATTCAGCAGACCTCTTCTTGCATCGTTATCAACGGCGATGACCGCAACTCGATGGAGTGCGTGGAGGATATAATCAAAAGCGGCAGCAAGCAGGTAGTAACCTTCGGCTTCGGCAACAAGAACGATTTCCGCGCCGAAATAACGGGCGAATCATCTGTATGTGACAGCTTTGACCTTTATCACAAGGGTGAGAAGCTTTGCTCCGTATCACTGAAGGTGCCGGGCAAATTCAACGTAATGAACGCTCTTGCAGCATCAGCCGCAGCAATAACTCTCGGAGTTTCTCCGGAGGACTGTGCAAAGGCTCTCGGAGAATTCAGCGGTGCTCACAGGCGCTTTGAGATACTGGGCAAGCCCTGCGGCATAACCGTTGCAGACGATTTTGCTCATCATCCCACAGAGCTGAGGGCTACTCTCACAACAGCAATGAGTATGGGATACAAAAAGGTATGGGCAGTATTCCAGCCGCACACCTTCTCAAGAACATATACCTTCCTTAATGAATTTGCTGAGGTGCTTTCAATTCCCGATCAGGCAATACTTTCCGAAATACTGCCGGTAAGGGAAACAAACACCTACAACATCTATTCAAAGGATCTTGCAGAGAAGATACCGGGCTGTGTATGGTTCAAGACCTTTGAGGAAATAACCGACTATGTAACCAAAAAAGCGAAGCCCGGCGACCTCATTATTACTATCGGCGGCGGCAACGTATATATGTGCGCCAACATGATAATGGATAAGCTTACCGGCAAGAAATGATCTGTCAGAAAAATTTCTTTCAATAAAGACACACCGTCAGGAATAAAAACCTGCGGCTCGACAACATCGTTTTCCGGAAGCGGAAGAGCTTTCACGTAAAACGCACTGAGAAAAACAAGCAAAACCTGCGGCTCGACAACATCGTTTTCGGGGGTGTCGGGGGGACTTTTTCGTAAAAGTCCCCCTGACCGTAAAAGTCCCCCTGACCGCAAAAGTCCCCCTGACTGCAAAAGTCCCCCTGACTGCACAATAAAAAATAAGGTTGTGAGAATAAAATTGGAAAAAAGATTAAAGCTGTACGGATTCAATAATCTGACAAAGACTCTGAGCTTCAACATCTATGATGTTTGCTATGCAAAGACAGAGCGTGAGCAGAAGGATTATATCGCATACATTGATGAGCAGTATAACTCTGAGCGTCTTACAAATATTCTGTGTCAGGTAACAGAAATGATCGGCGCATCAGTGCTCAACATCTCAAAACAGGATTATGACCCGCAGGGCGCAAGCGTTACCCTGCTTATCTCCGAAAAGGGTCTGCCCGAAAAAATAGATGAATCATGCAACTGCGGAAAATTTGCCGCAGGTTATGCAAGAGAAGCTATTGCAGCTCATCTCGACAAAAGCCATGTGACGGTGCATACCTATCCGGAATATCATCCCGATAACGCTATTGCTACATTCCGCGTGGATATAGACGTTTCTACGTGCGGTACTATCTCGCCTCTTAACACGCTTGATTTCCTCATCGACAGCTTTGATTCCGATATCATAACCATAGATTACAGGGTCAGAGGCTTTACAAGGGACACAAGCGGCAAAAAACTATTTATCGACCACAAAATAACCTCTATACAGGACTATATCAAGGACGAAACTCTCAAAAGATACGATACAGTGGATATAAATGTATATCAGGCAAATATTTTCCACACTCAGCTCCTTATAAAAGAGCTTGAACTGCAAAACTACCTTTTCAAAACAGACGTATACGAAATACCGCCAAAGGAGAGACTTGCCATTTCAAACAGTCTGCGACGTGAAATGATAGAGATCTTCAGCGGCTCCAACGTTTATGAATAACGGGAGAATGCTACAATGAAGCTTGATCAGACAAGAGCGCCTGTTTTTGAGGCACTGAAAGAATACAGGGAAAACAGAATAGTATCCTTTGACGTTCCGGGACATAAACAGGGAAAGGGAAACCCTGAGCTTACGGAATTTCTTGGAAAGCAGTGCATGAGCGTTGACGTTAACTCAATGAAGCCGCTTGACAACCTCTGCCATCCGGTCAGCGTTATCAAAGAGGCTGAGGAGCTTATGGCTGACGCTTTCGGCGCAGAACACGCTTTCTTCATGGTAGGCGGAACATCCAGCTCTGTGCAGGCTATGGTCATGAGCGTGTGCAAGCGCGGCGACAAGATCATTATGCCCCGCAATGTGCACCGAAGCAGCATAAACGCCCTTATAGTCTGCGGCGCTGTGCCTGTATATGTAAATCCGGGAGTCAACAAGAGGCTCGGCATACCGCTCGGAATGTCTGTTGAATCCATAAAGCGCGCAATAAAGCTTCACCCCGACGCAAAAGCTATTATAGTCAACAATCCCACCTACTATGGAGTATGCTCCAATCTGCGTGAGATCGTCAAGATAGCCCATGAAGCAGGAATGAAGGTGCTTGTTGATGAAGCGCACGGCACTCACTTCTATTTCGGCGACTATATGCCATTGTCTGCAATGAGCGTAGGCGCAGACATGGCGGCTGTAAGTATGCACAAAACCGGAGGCTCGCTCACACAAAGCTCTGCCCTGCTTTTGGGAAAGGGAATTTCTGAAGGCTATGTGCGCCAGATAATAAACCTGACACAAACAACAAGCGCATCCTATCTGCTCCTGTCTTCGCTTGACATATCAAGAAAAAATCTTGCTCTCAACGGCAGGAGAATATTTGAAAGAGTTACTGAGCTTGCTTCATACGGCATTAAAGAAATAAACAAATTAGGCGGTCTTTACGCTTTTTCGAGAGAACTTATCAACGGTGATACAATATTTGACTTCGACCCGACAAAGATATCCGTACACACCAGAGATATCGGTCTTGCGGGCATAGAGGTGTATGATATCCTGCGTGACCGGTATGATATTCAGATCGAATTCGGCGACATCGGAAATATCCTCGCTATTGTTTCTGTGGGTGACTCCGTACTGAAAATCGAAAGGCTTATATCGGCGCTATATGAGGTGAAGCGGCTTTATTGCAAAGACCCGTCCGGAATGTTAGATCACGAATACATAGAGCCTGTGGTGATGTGCTCGCCGCAGGATGCGTTCTATGCAGCCAAAAAACAGATACCCCTGCAGGATACGCTCGGCAAGATATGCGCTGAGTTTGTTATGTGCTATCCGCCCGGCATACCGATACTTGCGCCCGGTGAGCTCATCACAAAGGATGCAATAGAATACATTACCTATGCAAAGGCTAAAGGCTGTAACCTTACGGGAGCTGAGGATATCAACACCGAAAAGATAAATGTTATGATATAGTAAGTCTTACACTGTAATTCTGAAACAGATCGCTTTTTTCAAAGGAGGTATGCTAAATGGAAATGTGGTACACAGAAGAACAGACCAACAATGTCCGTTTTTCTATCAGGTGTGACAAGCAGAAATATTCTGCGCAGTCGGAATTCCAACGGATAGAAATATTCAGCACACCGGAGTTTGGCGATGTTCTCGTGCTTGATGACAGAATAATGCTCACACAAAAGGACGAATTCATCTATCACGAGATGATAACCCATGTTCCGATGGCTGTTAATCCCGATATCAAAAAAGTACTTGTTATCGGCGCAGGTGACGGAGGTACTGTCCGTGAGCTTGTGAAATACAAGACTATAGAAAAAATAGATATGGTCGAGATCGACCGCATGGTCGTGGACGCCTGCAAGGAGTTTCTGCCGACCGTTGCGTGCAGGCTCGATGAACCAAGAGTGTGCATTCACATTGATGACGGTCTGCGCTTCGTGCGCAGTGTGGAAAACGAATATGACCTTATAATCGTTGATTCCACCGACCCGTTCGGCCCTGGCGAGGGACTGTTTACAGCTGAATTCTACGGCAACTGCTTCAAGGCTCTCACAGCTGACGGAATACTTGTCAATCAGCACGAAAGTCCCTTTTACAACGGCTATGCAAAGGCAATGAAGCAGGCTCACAGAAAAATACTTCAGTTCTTCCCCTTCTGCAAGGTCTATCAGGCTCACATACCGACCTATCCTTCCGGACACTGGCTTTTCGGCTTTGCTTCAAAAAGGTTCCACCCGACAAACGACCTTGACGAGGGCAGATGGAACCGGCTCTCTATCGACACAAATTACTACAACACACGGCTCCACAAGGGCTCATTCGCTCTGCCGACATACGTTACCAAGCAGCTCATGGAGGGCGAATGATATTGGTTACGGAAATCTGATATAAAAAAACTATACAGATATAAAAACTATATTATACGGAGGAATGTAAAATGGGAAAGGCTTTAATCATCGGTGCAGGCGGAGTTGCAAGCGTCTGCATACACAAGTGCTGTCAGAACCCTGACGTTTTTGAGGAGATCTGCATTGCAAGCCGCACAAAGTCAAAGTGCGATGCTCTCAAGGAAAAACTCGACGGCGGCAAAACAAAAATTTCTACCGCTCAGGTAAACGCCGACAATGTTGACGAGCTTATCGCTCTCATCAACAGCTTCAAGCCCGATGTTGTTATAAACCTTGCGCTCCCCTATCAGGATCTTACGATAATGGACGCTTGTCTTGCTACAAAAGTAAACTATGTTGATACAGCCAACTATGAGCCGCTTGATACAGCTAAATTCGAGTACAAGTGGCAGTGGGCATACCGTGAGCGTTTTGAGCAGGCAGGCATAACAGCGCTTCTTGGCAGCGGATTCGACCCCGGTGTAACAGGCGTATTTTCTGCTTATGCTATGAAGCATCAGTTTGATGAGATAAACTATATTGATATTCTCGACTGCAACGCAGGCGATCACGGCTATCCCTTTGCCACAAACTTCAACCCGGAAATAAATATCCGTGAGGTATCCGCAAAGGGCAGCTATATTGAGGACGGCAAGTGGGTTGAAACTGAGCCTATGGAGATCAAAAGGGTCTACAACTTCCCTGAGATCGGCGAAAAGGATATGTATCTGCTCCACCATGAGGAGCTTGAATCACTTGCACTGAATATCAAGGGCATCAAGCGCATTCGTTTCTTTATGACCTTTGGGCAGAGTTATCTTACACACCTCAAATGTCTTGAAAACGTAGGCATGACATCTATTGTTCCTATCGAATTTGAAGGCAAGCAGATCGTTCCTCTGCAGTTCCTTAAAGCTGTGCTTCCCGACCCTGCTTCACTTGGACCGAGAACAGTCGGTAAAACAAACATCGGCTGCATTTTCATCGGCAAGAAGGACGGCAAGGACAAAACTTATTATCTTTACAATGTATGCGACCATCAGGAGTGCTACAAGGAGGTCGGCTCACAGGCCATCTCATACACTACAGGTGTTCCCGCTATGATCGGTGCCGCAATGCTCCTGACAGGAAAGTGGAACAAACCCGGTGTGCACAATATCGAGGAGTTTGATCCCGATCCCTTCATGGATGCGCTCAACAAGTTCGGCCTGCCCTGGAAGGAAAGCTTCAACCCCGATCTTGTAGACTAACTCTCAGCGCAGAGCAGTCAAGAGATCGGCAGATTGCCGCCAAAAGTCCCCCTCAATGAGGGGGCTTTAATTTTTAATTTTTAACTTTTAACATTTGTTATCGTGAGTGCGGCGTTTTGCCTGTTTATGCTCACGACCGGAAGATCGACCGCATCTCCGGAGTGCTCTGCTGCTATCAGGTCTATAAGCGAACAGTGCGGAACTTTCTGCCGTATCGCCTTGCTGTCAGATAACAGGCTGATATCCTCGCTTGTGCAGCCGAACTCTTCAAAGGCTGTTTTCATCGTATTTTCGGCACTGTTCTCACAAATGAACAGATTTGCGGTCTTGGGCATATCATTGGAGCTTGTCAGATACGAAAACACACGCTCCCCTGATTTTGCCGCCTCATTATTAAACATTACAAAAAGACACTGATCCAGAAGCAGCTTCTTTCCGTGATCCCTTTCAAGCCGGACAATAGCCTCCTCAACACTCTCGCCGGATGAATACATCAGGCTTGTTGAATTATCCTGCTCAGGATGTGCCGTATTGAGTGTGTTAAGGGTAAGCCTGCATGAGCCGCCGCTTATATCTATGCCTATTCCCTGAACTATGATCCTTTGGTTTAATTGCAGAACGTCACAGCCGGATGCATTGACCACAAAAAATAATACCGCAAAAGCAAGCATCGTTACCCTGACACCGTTATAATTATGCCTGCGTCGGCCGGACTTATATCCGGCAGTGTCTGAGCTTCGGGAAGATCTGAGCAGTATCAGCATTATCGTCGGTATGACCGTCAGAAAAACCGCGGTGAGTATTGCTGTAAGCGCTTTATTCCTTATGGTAAAGCTTAATGCATCATCCGGAAGGAAAAGCACAGACAAAAGAAGTATCACCCCCGAAGCAACAGATGCAGACGGTATTTTCAGCCCTGCAAAAGCTTTGCTGAACGCAGCGGCTGACGATATGATAAAAAGCGCAATGCCGCAGAAGCTGCTGCAAACAACAACGATAATAAACAGCGGCTCAGCTTTTTGCAGTACTCCCGAACCGTCTATCACACGGAAAACCTGAAATTTCTTTGCGCTGAGATATTCTCCCGCAGTACCGGTAAAAAGCAGCACCAGAAAAATGATAACTCCTGTAGAGGCAGACAGCCATAGCGCTGCGCTGCGGAACAAGCGTCCCTTTATATTCTCCGAAAGAATACATATACATGAGCATCCGCCCAAGCGTGAGATCAGGAAGACCGTACCGTCAAGAAACGATACAGCCGTTACCGCTCTTACGGATGCAAAGCCTCCTGCGGAGTAGTCCGGAAACAAGAATACCGACAGCACCACCACAGAAAGCAATATGAGCACCAGAACAACAAGCGAAGTACGCGCACCCGATTCAATACCCTTTGCGCCTGCGTAGGTGCAGCCTATCAGAAAAAGAGCCAATATCAGCTTAGGCGCGATCCCGTAGGGCAGGTCGTCCTTCAGAAAATCAAGCATAGCCGCAAGATTATAAAGCGCAGAATACAGAAAATACACCCCGTAGCAAAACGAAAGAGCCTTGGCTGCTATACTCCCGCCGTTTCTCAGAGGGCTGTTCTCCTTTGCGGAAAGCACAAGCGCCGGCAGCATCAGAAGCAGTCCTGCGGGCAGCATGAAGATCAGCGGCAGAATAAAGCTCCACATCGAATCAATGCCTGACATTTCAGTTGAATATATTGCCGTGAGTGCAGCACGGCTCACAAAAAGCAATGTGAAAAACTGTCCCGAAGTTATAACAGACCTGCTTTGGCTCATCGGGTATCGCTCCTTCCGTTATTGCCTGCATCGGGCTTTGTATCAGCTCCGGGCATATCCTGTATAGTTTCGGTACGCTTTGAGAGTATCTTCCAGTCGGCTCTGATAAGAACATCACGGAAAGCAAAAGGGCTTGACGGTGTTACAGGCGCTGTATACGGCACTCCGAAGCTTGACTTTCCGCAGAGATTAACAAGAACCACACACAAAAGCAGCGCTGTTCCCCATATTCCGAGCAGACCTCCGACTATCGTGAAAAGCATCCTTAAAATTGCCGAAGGAGCATAAAGATCGGGCACAACATAGGAGCTTATAGCGCTTATCGCAATGACCATAAGGGTCGGCGCACCTATAAGACCGGCATTTACTGCCGTATCACCCACCACAAGTCCGCCGACTATGCTCACCGCATATCCCAGAGGTCTTGGCATACGCAGGCCTGCCTCACGCATTATCTCATAGATAAACAGTATGAGTATTGTTTCGGCTGTGAGAGAAAGCGGTGTTGACGCGATAGATGCCGCTATCTTATTCAGCATGAGCGTCGGGAACATTTCCGGTTCAAAGGTACCCAGGGCAACGAAAAGTCCCGGAAGCATTACCGAAATAAAAAATGCACAGTATTTCAGCAGGCGTGTAAACGTGGCAAAGTACGCCCTGTTGGAATAGTCATCGAGCGACTGGAAATACTCCGCAAAAATATAAGGCACTATCAGCGCAGACGGCACACCATCCACCAGAACAGCTATCCTGCCTTCGGTAAGCTTGCCGCAGACCGTATCGGGACGCTCCGATATGCCTACCCCTGTAAAAAACGACCTGTCCTTTTCCTCCTCAAGAAAGGGCACGAGATAGCCGGCTGTAAGAACAGTGTCGAGGGGCACCTGCGAGAGGCGCTTTTTCAGTCTTGCAAGTATATCCGGCGATGCTCTGTCGGAAAGATAGCAGAGCGCAATTTCAGTATTACTGATATTGCCTATGTTCATTGTTTCAAATCTGAGCATCGGATTTTTCAGTCTGCGGCGTATCAGAGTCATATTCACGCGCAGGGCTTCCACAAAGCCTTCCTTTGAGCCTCTCTGAACAATATCCGACTCCGGCTCTGAAATGCTCCTTGATGCATAACCCTGCAGTCCTACCGAAAGCAGTGTACTGCACCCGTCAAGAGCTATTACAACAAATCCGGACATTATCCTTTCACCGATATCCTCATAGGCGGTTATTTCAAGAAGCTCAGGAGTGTAGAACGTCTTTAAGCGGAGCTCGTCCAGAATTTCCCCGGCCGTTCCGGTGAAGCTGCTGCACATCAGCGGCATCAGGACGCCCTCGGCAAGCACCTGCTTATCCGTCATATTGTCAATAGTTATCACAGCGGCGCGTATGCCTGAAATATTAAGCTCCCTTATGGTAAGATCTGCGCTGCTGCCGAAATCAGCGCGGAGCCTTGAAAGTGTTTCATCAAGCGACGCCGTTACCGACGTATGCAACCGGCCGACAGGGACTGTCTGCTTCTTGCTGTATATGTCAATAACACTCTGTATGAAACGATACATCTTTATCATCTCCGGTACATTATTCATTTTTAGTTTGGACAGCAATGCACTGATTATGCATAACCGAACGTACACCGGAAAAGATAATGCACAGAAATTTCTCGACATACGTCAGTATGCCTTCAAAATTTCTATACAATCTGACGAAAAAATTGACGGCGCATCTGCGGCACTATCTTTGTGCGGTGTTGCCTAAAAAAAGACAGGAGCAAAATTATGATAATTTCAATAATCAGAACAATACTGCTGTATGCGCTGATACTGTTTTCCGTTCGGCTTATGGGAAAACGGCAGATCGGACAGATGCAGACAAGCGAACTGGTGGTGACGCTTCTGATGTCTAATATTGCCACAATACCTATGCAGGACATGGAGCAGTCGATGCTCAGCGGAGTTATGCCTATTATGGTGCTTTTAGTATGTGAGATATTCCTTTCATATCTGATGCTGCACCGTTCAGCAATAAGAAAAGCCGTGTGCGGCAAGCCGGTAATAGTCATTGACAAAGGAAAGATAGACCGCAAAGCCATGATGGAGCTACGGCTCAGCACCGAAGACCTTTTTGAACAGCTGAGACAAAAGGATATTTTTGACCTGAACGAGGTCGCCTATGCAATAATTGAGACAAACGGCACAATGAGCGTTATGAAAAAACCCGAGTATTCCACCCTGTGCCCTGATGACATGAAGATAAAAGCAAAAGAAAAAGAGCTGAAGGTAACTGTCATAAGTGACGGAGAGATCGAAAAAGCGTCTATGCATTACTGCGGCATGGACGAGGATAATATCGGGCGCATATTGAAAAAGGAAAAGCTCAGCCTGAGCAATGTATTTATTATGACTGCCGACAAAAGCGGCAATTACAGCATTATCCGGAAGGAGGCAAGGTAATGTACAGACTGTATGGCGCTTTGGCCGTTTTAGGAGTTATAATCGCAATAGGTATCGGAGCGTTTTTTATCAATACTGATGCAGCTGACAGTCTGAGCGAAAAGCTGAGGTCTGCATACAGCTTTGCCGAAGCCGGCGATATGGTAAGGTCAGCCGAAAAGATGCATGAAGCCGTAAACTACATGGATAAAAAAAACAGCATCTTATGTATGTTTGTTTCACATAAGATACTGGACGACATAAGGCAGGAAACCGACAAGGCTCAGGTATATCTCGGTCAAGGGCAGAAGGAATTGTTCCTTGCCTGCTGCAAAACCGCGATATTCCGGACAGAGGATTTCAAGAGCCTTGAATTTCCCACCATAAGCAATATATTATAATTTATCCGGCAGAAGCGCACACTGCCTGCTCTATCGCCTTTCTTATCTCGTCTATTCCTTCGCCGTTATTTGACGAGCACGGAAAAAGCCTTACTCCCGGAAAATCACTCAGCTCCTCTGCAAGCTCTTCAAGCCGCTTCTGCTGCTGAGTTTTTTTCAGCTTGTCCATCTTGGTAAGGGCAATGATAAATTCAAGCCCGCTGCTGTAGAGATATTCTATCATAGTAAGGTCGTTTTCTGTAGGAGAGTGACGCATATCGCATATCTGCACCACAAGAGCAATGTTTCTGTCCTGGGCAAGATATCCCTCAACAAGCTCTGCCCATCTCTGCTTTTCTGCCTGACTTACCTGTGCATAGCCGTAGCCCGGAAGGTCAACAATCTCGGCCTCCTTCAGCGAAAAGAAATTTATAGTTGCAGTCTTGCCCGGCTTTGCACTCACCCTCGCCATAGACTTGCGGTTGAGCAGCTTGTTTATAAGCGATGACTTTCCGACGTTTGATTTGCCGGAAAATACTATCTCCGGCTTATCGGAGGGCGGTATCTGCGAAGATCTGCCATAGGCTGCCCTGAACTCTGCTATCTGAAAATTCATGATCCACCTCTTTCTGCGGAAAAGGCTCCTGCACAAAAGCAGGAGCCTCCTGTTTTACTGCGAAACAAGTGCAGTGTCAAGCACCTTGCCGATATTGTCGGCAAGAACAAAATGCACTGAATTCTTGACTATATCATCGACCTCGTCAAGGTCTGACTTGTTATCCTGCGGGATAATGATCGTCTTTATGCCTATGCGGTAGGCCGCCATGGTCTTTTCCTTCAGGCCGCCTATCGGGAGCACCCTGCCTCTTATGGTTATCTCGCCGGTCATTGCCACATCACGCTTTACGGGTATGCCTGTCAGAGCCGATGTGATAGCCGTTGCCATCGTAATGCCTGCGGAAGGACCATCCTTAGGTACAGCGCCCTCCGGAACATGGATATGTATATCCTTGGTCTTGTAAAACTCCGTGTCAATATTCAGCTTGTCCGCCATAGTGCGCACACAGGTATATGCAGCCTGTGCGCTCTCCTTCATAACATCGCCGAGAGAACCCGTAAGCTCTATCTTGCCGCTGCCTGACATAACGGCGACTTCTATGGGAAGTGTCTCCCCTCCTACAGAAGTCCACGCAAGGCCTGTGGCAAGCCCGACCTCATCACTCTTGTTCAGGTCGTCAAGCTTGTATTTCCTCGAACCAAGATACTCCTCGATGTTGTCAAGATTTATCTTAACGCTCTTTACATCGCCCGCAACTATCTTGACAGCCACCTTGTTCATAATGCGCGATATTGCTCTTTCAAGCGAGCGCACACCTGCTTCACGGGTGTAGCTGTCGATGATATCATACAATGCTTCATCGTTTATCTTCATCTGGTGACCGCTCAGACCGTGACGCTTGAGCTGCTTTGATACAAGATGGAGCTTTGCGATCTGGAACTTTTCCTCACGGGTATAGCTATCAAGATTTATAATATCCATTCTGTCAAGCAGAGGAGCAGGTATGGTCGACTGATCGTTTGCAGTGGTTATGAACATTACCTTGCTCAGGTCAAACGGCAGGTCAACATAATGATCGTAGAAGGTAGAATTCTGCTCGCCGTCAAGCACTTCAAGCAGAGCCGATGTCGGGTCGCCGTGGAAGTCCTTGCCGAGCTTGTCCACCTCGTCAAGAAGTATCAGCGGATTAGCGGAACCTGCAAGCTTCATTGCATTCATAATACGGCCCATCATGGAGCCTATGTAGGTCCTTCTGTGTCCTCTTATCTCGGCCTCGTCATGTATGCCGCCAAGGGCAATGCGCTGATATTTTCTGCCGGTCGCCTCGGCGATAGACTTCGCAATAGAGGTCTTGCCCACGCCCGGAGGCCCCACCAGGCAGAGTATCTGACCGTTTATATCGGGGTTCAGCTTTCTGACTGCAAGGGCTTCGACAACTGTTTCCTTGACCTTTTTCAGACCGTAGTGGTTCTTGTCAAGGTGAGTGTTTATCTTCTTGATATCATTCTTTTCCTTGGTATAGATACCCCAGGGAAGCTCAATGCAGGCATCAAGATAATTCCTTACAACATTTGCCTCTGCCGAGCTTGACATCATTTTTTCAAGCTTTTGCAGCTCCTTCATAAGCCGCTCCTTGTTTTCGTCAGAGGTGTTGAGAGCCTGTATCTTTTCCTTGTATTCGAGAACCTCGCCGTCCGTTTCCTCACCTTCGCCAAGCTCATCACGGATAGCCTTGATGCGCTCTCTGAGGTAGTACTCCTTCTGATTGTCGTCCATGCCCATTTTGGTCTTTTCGGAGATCTTCTCCTCCATCATAAGCAGGTCATTTTCATAGCTGAGCATTTCGGCTATCTTGTCAAGGCGCTTTGATTCGTCAAACTGTTCAAGTATATCCTGCTTTTTGCGGTAATCCCTTATGATATTGTCTGCGATATAGTCGGCAAGCTTGCCCGGCTCCTTCATCTCGTAGACGGTAAGGTACATATCCTGGGGAACATGACCGTTTATGATAGAATACTCATTGAACATTTCCTTGATAAGGTTGACCTTTGCATCAGTTTCAAGACCCTCACCCGCAGGGATCACATTGGCTCTTGATACCTTTGCGGTGGTATAGAGCCTGCCGTTTGTAAAACAATCGGCACGAGCCCTGTAGACACCCTTTACGACAACACGCATGACATTATCGGATATTTTTGCAATCTGGAGTATCCTTGCAAAAACACCTATATCGTAATAGTCATCCGTGTCCGGTTCGTTTTCGGCCGAATCCTTCTGAGCCGTTATAAGTATGCTCTGATTATAGTTATCCATCGCCGCAGTGAGAGCATTGACGGATTTTTTTCTTGCTACGTCGAAATGCAGTATTGACCCGGGAAAAATAACAAGTCCCCGGAGTGGAAGAACAGGTACGGTTAAAAGCTCTGTGTTTTCATTTTCCATCGTTTGCTTCATCCTCATTTATTATTAATACAAATTATATCACAGTTTTCCTTCATTAGCAAGCGACCAATAGTAATATTTGTTTGCATATACATAACAGTATCAGCTTTTTTATGAAAATCTGTTACATAAACATAAGCTGACTCGTTTCCGGCAGGCCTGCAAAGGCTTTTATCTCTTTGAGCATCTCAATGATGGTCTTGGAAACCTTGGCGCGCTGCTGAAAATCCTCTATTGAAGTAAATTCGCCGTCGTTCCTTGCCTCTGCAAGAGCGATCGCGGCAGCCTCGCCGACACCCGACAATGACGAAAACGGCAGTCTTATCTTATCGCCCTCCACAAGAAATTTCTTTGCGTCTGATTTGTAGATATCTACAGGCAGCACGCCGATCCCTCTGGCAAGCATCTCGTTGACGATCTGGAGCGTTGCGTAGGAGGATACCTCCTTTGCGCTTGCCTCCTTTTTGGCAATTTTAGAGTTTATCTCCTGCATCTTGTTCCTGACAGCGCTTCTGCCCTTGCTTACAAGCATCGCATCAAAGTCATCACTGCGAACTGTAAAGTATGCGGCATAATATTCCTTTGCCCTGTGCACCTTGTACCATCCAAGGCGCAGGGTAGCGATCATATAGGCCGCTGCGTGTGCCTTCGGGAACATATACTTTATCTTCATGCAGGAATCAATATACCACTGAGGAACATCGTGCTCCTTCATGGCCTTTATGTGATCCTCAGTCAGCAGCTTAGTAGCCTTGCCCTTACGGACGATCTCCATGATCTTGAAAGCCATATCCGGTTCAAGACCCTTATGCATAAGATAGACCATGATATTGTCTCTTGTTCCGATAACCTCAGAGATAGTGCAGATCTTCTTCTCGATAAGCTCGGAAGCATTGCCTATCCATACATCGGTACCGTGGGAAAGTCCCGAAACCTGCAGCAGGTCAGAAAAGGTTTTGGGCTGTGTGTCAATGAGCATCTGACGCACAAACGAAGTGCCTACCTCCGGCAGCGAGAAGGTGCCCGTGAGGGAATCTATATCCTCCGGAGTAACGCCCAGGGCTTCTGTCGAGGTAAAAAGCGACATTACCTGCGGGTCACTCATTGAAATATTCATTACGTCTATGCCCGTATATTCCTCCAGATAGCGGTAGATAGTAGGCACATCGTGACCAAGCTCGTCAAGCTTGCACACTGTATCGTGAATGGAATGGAAGTCGAAGTGCGTGGTAAGGCTGTCCGTTTTCTGGTCGTTCGCAGGATGCTGTATCGGACAGAACTCATAGACATCGTTCATTCGCGGGATAACGACCATGCCGCCGGGATGCTGACCCGTTGTGCGGCGCACACCTGTACATCCGGCCGCAAGGCGCATTTCCTCTGCTCTGTTGACGGTAACGCCTGTTTTCTCGGCAAACTTCTTCACGTAGCCGATAGCCGTCTTTTCGGCAACTGTCGCTATAGTTCCGGCCTTGAACACGTTTTCCTTTCCGAAAAGCACTTCTGTATATCTGTGCGAACGGTTCTGGTATTCGCCGGCAAAGTTCAGGTCGATATCGGGAGTTTTATCGCCCTTGAAGCCAAGGAAAGTCTCAAAAGGTATATCGTGCCCGTCACGCAGGTATTCTGTGCCGCAGTTCGGGCAGTTCTTCGGCGGCAGGTCAAAGCCAGATCCGTAGCTGCCGTCCGTGAAGAACTCGGAATTGCAGCACTTAGGGCAGACATAGTGCGGACAAAGCGGGTTTACCTCGGAGATACCCGACATCGTTGCCACAAATGACGATCCGACCGATCCTCTGGAGCCGACAAGATAGCCGTGCTCGTTTGAGTTTGCAACAAGCTTCTGCGCTGTCATATACAGCACTGAGAAGCCGTTTGAAATAATTGAATTGAGCTCCTTTTCTATCCTTGCCTTTACGATATCCGGCAAAGGGTCGCCGTACTGCTTTTTGGCACGTTCCCATGTAATGCTTGTAAGCTCCTCCTCCGCTCCGGGAATGAACGGCGGGAAATTTCCCTTGGGGACCGCCCTGATGCTCTCGATCATATCGGTTATATAGTTAGTATTTGCCACAACTACCTCATACGCTTTTTCCTTGCCAAGATATTCAAACTCTTTAAGCATTTCAGCGGTATTTCGGAAATAAAGCGGCGGCTGCTGGTCTGCATCGCTGTAATCCTGAGCAGTAAGCAGTATCTTGCGGTACTCACTCTGATAAGGATCCATAAAATGCACATCACAGGTCGCCACGACAGGCATCTGCAATTCATCGCCAAGATCAACTATCAGGCGGTTGATATCCTGAAGGGCTTCAACATTCTTTACCTTGCCCTCTCTGACAAGATGCATATTGTTCCCGACAGGCTGTATTTCAAGGTAATCATAAAAAGAAGCAATGCTTTTCAGCTCTTCACGGCTCTTGCCGTCAAGTATAGCCCTGTAAAGCTCACCCGCTTCACACGCACTGCCTATTATAAGGCCGTCCCTGAGCTTCACAAGCTCGGATTTTGGCAGCAGCGGCTTTTTATAGAAGTAGTCAAGGTGAGACTTTGAGATAAGCTTGTAAAGGTTTTTGAGTCCAAGCTGATTTTTTACAAGCAGTATCTGATGGAAGTATTTATATGTCTTGAAGCTTGGCTTGGGCAGGAATCTGCTTATGTCGGCGGTGTTTTCGATCCTGAAATCATCCTTGAGCTTCTGCAGCATAAGCTGGAATATCCTTGCAAGCATCATTGCATCATCGCAGGCTCGGTGATGATTAAAATCGCCAAGTTTAAGGTGCTTTGCCACAACGTCAAGCTTATGCTTGGCAAGCTGCGGATAAAGACCGCGCGATATTGCAAGCGTATCAATATGCGAAAGGCTGTATGTGATAGAGTTTCGTTCACAGGCGGCCTTGATGAACGAGGTATCAAAGGAGGCATTGTGCGCAACGACCATAGGTGAAGCGCCGCAGAATTCAAGGAAGCTCCTTACAGCCTCATTCTCCTTGGGAGCGCCCCGAACCATTTCATCATCAATTCCTGTAAGCTCTGTTATTGCGGGAGGTATCGGCTTTTCCGGATCAACAAAGGTCGAAAACGTGTCCTTTATTTCACCGTCAACTATGCGTACTGCGCCGATCTCGGTGATCTTTTCCTTCAGCGGAGAAAGCCCCGTGGTTTCGATATCAAACACAATGAACTCGCCGCTGAACGGACGGTGATCCTCGCCCGACACGGCAGAAGAGGCGCCATCGTTTATAAAGTAGGCTTCAACGCCGTAGATCACCTTGAATTTGCCGCCCTTTTTATGTATCTCATCGCAGGCGTTCATAGCATCCGGAAACGCCTGCGCTACTCCGTGATCCGTTATAGCTATGGCAGGCATTCCCCACGAATAGGCACGTTTTACAAGGTCGCCTGCGCTTGTGACAGCATCCATAGCCGACATATTTGTATGAAGATGCAGCTCGACACGCTTCACCGGAGCTTTGTCAACTATCTTTGCCGTGGCCACGCGGCACACCGCAAACGCCATAACAGTAATGTCGTGGTCATATTTGTCAAGCTGAGCTTCGCCCTTTACAAGTATGCTGTCGCCTTTTTTCAGTTCAAGGATACCCTTGCACTTTTCGTTGAGGTCGATTATCTTTACCGTTGCAGAGCCTGTAAAATCCGTCACGCTTATGGAGATTATCTTCCTTTTGTTATCTCTTGTGTCACGGACATCTATTGAGAATATCTCGCCCCAGAATATGATCCTTCCCGAATCGGCGGAAATATTTTTCAGCGGGAATATATCGCCCTTTATGCTGCCGCCGTAGATCGCCGCAGCCGTTGAGGGAATACAGCAAGGACTGAGGGTGCTGCCCTCTCTTATTTCAATTTCAGCAAGAGCTTCCGGTGCTGCGGCAGGCTTTTTGGCATATTTTTCCTTATGCTCTGCGCCGGCCTGCATCATGCTCTCGTATTGCTGCTGCTCCTCAATGAGCATTTCACGAATTACCTTTTCTTCGTTTATTTTCTGCTGTTCTATGTAGGTCTGACTGTCGGAATCTATTGAAATCACACCATCAAAGCGTATCCTGTAATTAAGCGAAAACTCCTCCCTTATCAGTGAGGAAAGCTTCTTGTCCATATCCTGCTGCAGAAGTATATCACTGCCGCCGTGACTAAGACTGATAATGAACTCATCACCGTTTATTCTTGCAGAGGAGCCGTTCAGGGTACCGTTAAGGCTTGCATATCTTCTTTTAAGCTCTTTAGTAAGCTCCGGATAATAATTCTCGTCAAACAGCTCAGGATCATACTCAGGGTGAATATGGCACTGCATAAGGTCAAGTACGCTTTTTGAAAGCAGCTCCTCCGAACGGTAAAGCTCATCCTTACTGAGAATTGAAGGCAGCTTCACATGGATATCCAATGATCTGCTGCCGGAATCTATTTTTACATTGGTGATATCGTTCTCTCTCAGCTCCTTGGGCAGCTTATCGACATCAACGTATCTTCCAAAAAAATCCGAAAATTTATTCATTATTTCTGTATCATATCTCCTTCCAGAGCTTTGCGCCGCCTGTGAACAGCCGACAAGGCTCTGAGTCTGGGCCGGTGTTTCTGCCTCCGGCAGAGGTATCCGGCGGACGCCGGCATAACCTGCCAAAGATGCCGTATATCAGCGTATCCGGAAGCAAAGATCACCAAAATCAGCTTTACATTTTATCTATCTCTTTGATAAGCTCCTCCAGAAGCTCCTGTTCCGGTACCTTGCGGAGTATCTCGCCCTTTTTGAAAATAAGTCCTGTTCCGTCTCCGCCGGCAATACCGATATCGGCTTCACGGGCTTCACCGGGACCGTTCACTATACAGCCCATTATGGCTACGGTAATATTCTTTTTGCAGTCCCTCAGACGTTCCTCGGCCTGTTTTGCAAGCCCGATAAGATCTATCCTCGTGCGTCCGCAGGTAGGACATGAAACGAACCTTATTCCCGTGCTGCTCATACCAAGCGCCTTTAGTATGTCCTTTGCAGCATAGACCTCTTTTACCGGCTTGTCTGTAAGCGAAACACGGATAGTATCTCCGATGCCTTCAAGCAGCAGGCTGCCGATACCCGCTGCCGATTTGATGATGCCCATTCTTTCGGTGCCTGCTTCGGTCACGCCAAGATGCAGCGGGTAGCTGCACCTTTCGGCGGCAAGCTCATAGGCTTCCTTCATAAACGCCACGTTTGACGACTTCATAGAAAGAACTATATTGTCAAAGTCGAATTTTTCAAGAAGTGACGCATGATAAAGCGCACTGTCGCATAGTGCCTGCGGAGTAGGTCTGCCGTACTTTTCAAGTATGTGCTTTTCGAGGGAACCGGAGTTCACTCCGATGCGGATAGGGATATTTCTTCTCCTGCACTCATCAGCGACCTGCTTTACCCTGTCATCTGAACCGATGTTTCCGGGGTTTATTCTTATTTTGTCAACGCCTGCCGCAGCAGCTTCAAGCGCGATCTTATAGTTGAAATGTATATCCGCAACGAGAGGCACCGAGATCTCCTTCTTTATTGCAGGGATAAGCTGCACTGCTTCAAGATCGGGCACTGCTATACGGATAATGTCACAGCCGGCTTTTTCAAGCTCTGCTGCCTGCCTTACGCTGCCTTCTGTGTCTGTTGAGGGTACGTTCAGCATGGACTGTACGGTTATCTCAGAGTCGCCGCCGATAAAGGTATTTCCGACAGCTATCTTTTTTGTTTTTCTTCTTTTCATTTTCATCACTCCTACTGATTGAACAGCCGTATGACGTCATTTATTGAAATAATTACCATGAACAGAAGCAGCGCTATCATTCCTATGAGATGCACCCATCCTTCGTGTTCGGGCTTGACAGGCTTCCTGCGTATAGCTTCGACAATAAGAAACACAAGCCTGCCGCCGTCAAGAGCCGGCAGCGGAAGAAGGTTGACAACGCCGAGGTTGACTGTAATTACCATCATAATAAATATCAGGTTGCTCAGACCGTCCCAGAAGCTGCTCTTAAGGCCGGCCGCCGTTGCCTGAGTGACGGCAGAGGTCATGCCTATGGGGCCTGCCATTTCGTTAAAGCCGAACTGACCTGTTATCAGGCCGATAAGGCTTGCCCACACCATCCTGACAGTCGAACAGGTCTGAAGGAAGGTCTGCTGCATAAGTGTAACAAAATTATTTTCAACGCCAAGACGGATAATATCCGGATGTATTACCTCTTTTCCGTCACTGTTTTTTGTGGTCGGGAACTGTATATGGTCGTAGGTTATAGTTTCACTGCCGCGCTTTACGGTTATTTTGAAATCGTTTGATTTTGAGGTGGCAAGGGCAAAGTTGTAGTCCATTGATGTATAAATATCATAACCGTTGATGGACTTTATCTCATCGCCCGCTTTAAGGTATTTTGAAGATTCGTTTACATCCGCAAATTTAGCGATAGTGTTTGTCGCAAAAAGATGCGTTGGTATGAGGGTTATCATCATCAGCACAAAGCCGAGAAGAATATTCATCACTGCGCCTGCAACGACTATTATCATCCTCTGCCATACCTTCTTTTTGCTGAATGCGCGGCTGTCATCGCTTTCACCGTCTTCACCCTCCATCGAACAGAAACCGCCTATCGGGAAAAGCCTGAGTGAATACAGCGTTTCTCCCTTACGGAACTTTATCAGCTTAGGGCCCATTCCGAGAGCAAATTCGTTCACCTTGACGCCGCACTTCTTGGCTGTGAGAAAGTGACCCAGCTCATGCAGGAAAATTATCAGCTCAAACAACAGTATTCCGATTATAGCAAGTAATACGCCTTCTATACTAACCATCTCCTAATAAGATATAATTAATGCTGTTTACATATCAAGTATTTTAGCTCTTGTCTCTTTGTCGGCATTCAGGATATCTTCAAGCCCGAAATCATCACTGCTGCCGCTAAACTGTGCAACTGCATTGCCGACATATTCAGGTATCTGCAAAAATCCTATCCTTCCCTGCATGAACAGAGCAACTGCCGCTTCGTTTGCAGCATTGGCAACAGTGGGATAAAGCCCGCCAAGCCGCAGAGCTTTACGGCATACTGCAAGACACTCAAAGGTATCATAGTCCGGCTTTGCAAAGCTCAGTGAAGCAATTTCTGACAAGTCAAGCTCCTTAACAGGCGATTCAAGCCTTTCAGGGTATGTAAGGGCATACTGGATAGGTATCCTCATATCCGGCACGCCGAGCTGTGCTATAACGGAATTGTCCTTTAGCTGTATCATCGAATGGATTATGCTTTCACGATGGATAAGTACGTCTATCTGCTCATCAGGCACTCCGAAAAGCCATGACGCTTCAATCACCTCAAGCCCTTTGTTCATCATTGTAGCGGAGTCTATGGTTATTTTCTGCCCCATGCTCCAGTTAGGATGCTTCAGAGCATCCTTCAGAGCAACATTTCTGAGCTGCTCCTTAGTGCGTCCGAAGAAAGCACCGCCCGATGCAGTAAGTATCACCTTTTTAAGCGAGTTTTCGGGGCAGCCCTGCAGGCACTGAAATATAGCCGAATGCTCACTGTCTACCGGATAGAGCTTTATTCCGGTTTTATTGATAGCCTCCCTGACTACCTTGCCGCCCGCAACAAGTGTTTCCTTATTTGCAAGCGCCAGATTTTTGCCTGATGCTATAGCTTCAAGCGTCGGCATAAGTCCGGCAACACCCACTATGGCATTTACTGCTGTATCGGCCTGAGCACAGCGGGCTGCTTCCTTTATGCCCTCCTCACCGCTGTAAACGGCAATGCTTGTATCCGAGAGAGCTATTTTAAGCCTTTTTGCAGAGTCATGGTCGAGCACAGCCACCATTTCCGGCTCAAACTCTCTTGCCTGCTTTTCAAGCAGATCTATGCTCCTGTTTGCAGTCAGGGCACTGACCTTTATACCGTGCATTTTTGCAACGTCAAGCGTCTGAACTCCGATAGAGCCTGTTGAGCCTAACACGGAAATATTCTTTGTCATCGTGATGCACCTCCGTTTGATTATTATTTGCAATAAATTTTCAGCAGAGCCGCCGTTCAGGGCAGCTCTGCATTGTCATTGATTTTCAGAGTTTATATAAGATAGGAAAGTATGTTATGAAAACATACATAAACGGCGCAACGAAAATCACGCTGTCAAAACGGTCAAGAAATCCGCCGTGACCCGGAAGTATAGTACCGTAGTCCTTTATATTGAAATTCCGCTTTACTATCGAAAAGCTGAGATCGCCTATTATAGACAAAAACGATCCTATAAATGACATACTTATCACATAAACATAGTTTACGCCGGCAAAGCTGCCGTAAACTATCAGAGGGAGCAGCCACGAAAGAAAGCATGAAGCGCCTATGCAGAAGATCACTCCGCCTACGGCGCCTTCGACCGTCTTTTTGGGACTTATCTCCGGGCAAAGCTTGTGTCTGCCGAAAAACGTGCCTGCGAAAAAAGCGCCGATATCAGCCATCCACGGTGTACCGAGAGCCATAAGGAAGTAAAACGAAGCATAATCCGGGTACATATTCTTCATCATAACTATTGTGGACAAAGCGACCGTGATTATCATAGTCATAGCATAAATATATGCAAGATCCTTGTAGGTTATTTTCTTATGACAGAACACGATCATTGAAAGCATTACGCCGGAATATACAAAACAGACCGGAAGTGCATAGCCGTATGTCAGGAGCATGGGGTATGCCGCCGCAAAAATAAGCGACGGTATACTGAGCTGAAATGTCTTTAATTCTTTGACAGCATTAATAAATTCTCCGGCAGAAATAACGCATATAATAGCGACTGCTATATCAAACAGTATCGGCAGATCCTTTCCTAAAAATACAACTGCAAATATCATCGGAACGCCGATCGCAGCCGCAAGGAACCGCTTGCCCATTCAAACACCCCCAAAGCGTCTGCTTCTTTTGTTAAATTCAAGTATAGCCTTATCAAACTCTGCTTCACCGAAGTCCGGCCAGAGCGTATCTGTGGAATAGAATTCCGCATAAGCTGCCTGATAAAGCATGAAATTGCTCAGACGGTGCTCTCCGCCTGTCCTTATGATAAGATCAGGGTCAGGCTGCCCTGCCGTGTAGAGCATTCTTGAAATATCAGCCTCGGTGATAGATGAAATGTCTATCTCACCGTTTCGGGCTTCAGTGCACAGCGCCTTTACTGCGGTAAGTATCTCGTCCCTGCCGCCGTAGTTCATTGCGATGTTGAGCTGCATTCCCTTTCTGTTTTTGGCGACCTCCTCAGTCTCGTTGATAAGGTTTATAATATCCTTGGCAAAGGCTGAGCGGTCACCGATGAAGTTCACCTTGATATCATCCTCACGGAAGTCTGTCAGAGAATCTATGAGATACTGACGGAATATCTTCATAAGTGCATTGACCTCTTCAAGCGGACGCTTCCAGTTCTCTGTAGAAAAGGCGTAAAGCGTAAGATATTTAACTCCGCACTTGCTTATATATCTTGTGATGCTCTTGAAGGTCCTTGCTCCGTATGTGTGACCGACCGAACGCGGCAGACCGCGCTTTTTTGCCCATCTGCCGTTGCCGTCCATTATTATGCCTACGTGTTCGGGAATATAGAGCTTACTGTTTTTTTCCATAGTACCACCTCGTTCAATAATAACTGAGAAATAACGCAGAATACGCCTGTGCCATTTCTCAGATCATTATTTTCCACAAGCTTTTATCTGTCCTGCATACCTGTAAGGGCACACGAAAATCAATTCTGCTTCGGCAAGTTATACAGAGAAATCCTTTTCCGGCGGAAAAAGGGTTCTCACCCGAACCCCATTCCCAAAACCGCAAAATTTCAAAAATTAATCTCCCTGATAAGGGCATACAGGACAGGTATTTCCGGCTTAAGGAGCATTATATCTCCATTATCTGCTTCTGCTTCTTTTCTGTAAGGCTGTCAATGGTCTTTATGTTCTTGTCGGTGATATCCTGTATCTTTTTCTCGCCGTTCTTCTGATCATCCTCGGTGATCTCGCTCTTTTTCTTCATAGCCTTGAGCTTTTCCATTGCTTCACGTCTGACAGAGCGCACAGCGACCTTTGCGTCCTCGCCCATCTTTGCTATTTCCTTTACGATCTCCTTACGTCTGTCCTCAGTCAGCGGCGGGAATATCATCCTGATTATCTTGCCGTCATTCTGCGGGTTGATGCCGATATCCGAGGTCTGGATAGCCTTTTCTATCTTGCGGAGCACAGATGTGTCCCAAGGCTGGATAACAAGCGTTCTTGCCTCTGTTACCGACACCGCTGCGATCTGGTTGATAGCTGTAGGCGCACCGTAATAGTCTACCCTTACCTTATCAAGAACAGCAGGATTAGCTCTGCCTGCCCTGATCTCCGAAAACTCTGTTTCGAGGTGCTGCACTGTTTTTTCCATTTTTTCGCCTGTGTGTTTTATCAACGTATCCATTGTCTTACCTCCGTTTATATATATTAATGTTTATGCCCGTTTTATATCAATCCTGCTCTACAAGTGTGCCTACGTTCTCGCCGCACACTGCAAGCACGATATTTTCAGGATTATCAAGGCTGAACACCATTATTGGCAGGTGGTTATCCTTGCAGATAGCAGCCGCAGTGCTGTCCATGACTTTAAGGTCGTGGTTGAGAACCTCCTGAAAAGATATCCTGTCGTATTTTTTTGCATTGGGGTTGGTCTTGGGGTCGCTGTCATACACACCATCGACCATTGTAGCTTTAAGGATTATATCAGCATCTATCTCGGCTGCTCTGAGTGACGCTGCTGTATCCGTTGAGAAGAACGGGTTGCCTGTGCCGCAGCCAAAAACAAGTATCCTGCCCTTTTCGAGGTGACGGATAGCCCTGTTCCTGATATACGGCTCTGCTACCTGCTGCATGGATATAGCTGTCTGGACCCTTACTTCAAGGCCCAACTGCTCCAGCGCATCACAAACGCCGAGAGCATTTATCGCAGTAGCGAGCATACCCATGTGATCTGCTCTTGTTCTGTCCATTTTGCCGCTTGAACGGCCTCTCCAGAAGTTTCCGCCGCCCACAACGATAGCGATCTCAACTCCCATTTCGTTAAGCTTCTTTATAGGCTCACAGAAACGCAGCACCGTATCAAAGTCAATACCGTGTTTTTCTGCACCTGCAAGTGATTCTCCGCTAAGCTTCAGAAGTACTCTTTTGTATTTTGGCGTCATTTCATTCACCACTCCTGTAGTTTATTTTGTTTTATTATATTCTACTATATCCTGCAATCAAAGTAAAGAAGATTCTGTGAATTTTCTGTTTAATCTTATGCAGTTCTCTTAAATCAACACCTCACAATGATAATATTATACTAATTCCTGATAAAAAGCAGACTTAGGTTTGCGAGGATGATTTTCGCAAGACGCGGCGGAGGAAAATCAGACCGCAAAAATTGTCTGCTTTTTGTTAGGTATTAGTATTATATACAGAAAAACAGAGGGTGTCCGTTTGGGACGATCCTCTGTTTTTGTAATAGCCTGTGAAAGCATGACCTGAAGGTCAGCCCTCAATTATTTCACCATGCTTGCAACCTCAGCTGCGAAGTCATCTGAACGCTTCTCAAGGCCTTCGCCCTTTTCAAAACGTACAAAGTCAACGATCTCGATCTTGCCGCCGAGTGCCTTAGCTGTCTGAGCTGTGTAATCCTTTACCTTGAGCTTGTTATCCTTAACGAATACCTGATCTACAAGGCAGTTCTCCTCATAGTACTTGCCGATCTTACCCATAACGATCTTCTGAGCGATAGCCTCGGGCTTGCCCTCGTTCATTACCTGCTCTGTCATGATCTTCTTCTCATGCTCCAGAACATCAGCAGGTACCTTGTCCTTATTAAGATAAGAAGGTGAAACAGCAGCTATCTGCATTGCAACGTCCTTAGCATATACCATGAATGCATCGCTGAGCTCAACGTCTGTATCAAACTTGACCATAACAGCGATCTTGCCGCCCATGTGGATGTAAGTTGCAACTCTGCCGTCAAAGCGTACAAAACGACGGATGATGATATTCTCGCCGATAGTCTGGATCTTCTCCTGGAGAAGCTCTGCAACTGTCATCTCCATGCCGTCAGCCTTCAGTGTGAGGAGTTCCTCAACTGTTGCGGGCTGCTGGTTCATAACTGTAAGAGCAACAGTCTTTACAAAAGCCTGGAACTCTGCATTCTTTGCAACGAAGTCTGTCTCTGCATTGACCTCTATAGCTACACCTGCTGTGCAGTCATCGTTTGTGATAGCGAAAGCTACGCCCTCAGCAGCGATCCTTGAAGCCTTCTTTGCTGCCTTAGCAAGACCCTGCTCTCTGAGCACGTCGATTGCCTTCTCCATATCTCCGTCTGCCTGTGTGAGAGCCTTCTTGCAGTCCATCATGCCGCAGCCTGTTCTCTCTCTGAGTGTCTTTACATCCTGTGCTGTAAAAGCCATGATATTTACCTCCGTATAATTCTTATTTTTTCGTGAAGTACTCACCGCCTATAGAGGCGGGAGCTTCCTTTAATCCGCCCAACCTTGCAAAGGATTGCATTTTACGTGCATCAGTTTCCGAGGCTATGGGTTTTTTATGAGGCAAACCCTTCCCGTACTCCCTACGGTACTGTTATCTTACGGACAACTTTTGGAAACCTCTATGTNNGCTATCTATGTTGTCAAGGGAAAAGTCAGCCTTACGGCTGACGGGCAATTCATCCCACCGCCTTAGAGGCGGGGGACTTCTTGCCCATTTAGGTTAAAAAATACCCGCAGTGAATGCGGGTATTCTGTTATGAATGATTATATTATTCAGCTGCCTCTTCTTCAGCTTCCTCAGCTTCTGCTGCAGCTGCGCCCATTCTGCCCTCGTTGCCCTCGATGATAGCGTTTGCAATAGCGCCCGAAATGAGCTTTACTGCACGGATAGCGTCATCATTGCCGGGGATAACATAGTCGATCTCGTCAGGGTCACAGTTTGTATCTACGATAGCTACGATCGGGATACCGAGCTTCTTAGCCTCTGCAACTGCGATTCTTTCCTTTCTGGGGTCTACGATGAAGAGTGCGCCGGGGATCTCCTTCATGTCCTTGATGCCGCCGAGGAACTTCTCAAGCTTTTCGATCTCAAGGTTGAGCTTGATAACTTCCTTCTTGGGGAGAAGATCAAAGGTACCGTCTGTTTCCATAGTACGGAGCTGTCTGAGTCTCTCGATCCTGCGGCGGATAGTTGTGAAGTTGGTGAGCATACCGCCGAGCCATCTTGCGTTTACATAGTAAGCGCCTGCTCTGAGAGCCTCTTCCTTAACGGAATCCTGAGCCTGCTTCTTTGTGCCTACGAAAAGCACTGACTTGCCCTCTGTAGAAAGCTCACGAACGAAGCTGTAAGCCTCTTCGAGCTTCTTAACGGTCTTCTGCAGGTCGATGATGTAGATGCCGTTTCTCTCTGTGAAGATGTAGGGAGCCATTTTAGGGTTCCATCTTCTTGTCTGGTGTCCGAAGTGAACACCTGCTTCCAAAAGCTGTTTCATTGATACTACTGATGCCATTTTTATTTTCCTCCTTAGGTTTTTCCTCCGCTGACCGTGATTCTTCACGCAGTAGCCTGCGCACCTAACGAATATGGTCAGCGTGCGAATTGCGTATAAAATTATATCATAAGCTGTTCAGAATTGCAAGCACTTTTTTGTTTTTATTTTTTATTTTATCAGCTTTTTTGCAAATAATACTAATTCCTGATAAAAAGCAGACCGCAAAAATTGTCTGCTTTTTGTCAGGTATTAGTATAAATTCAGGGAGTCCTTTTCTCCTGAAAAAAGACTCCCCGAAAAATCATCAGCTGCGCGGTGCGTTGTTGTTAAGAGCTGCCTGAGCTCTTGCTCTCAGGTCGTTCTGAGCGTTCAAGGTCTGGTTAAGCATAGGATTGCTTGCAAAGCCTGTGCCGATATTGCCGCCCTGTGCGGGTGCAGCCTGCGGAACAGCAGCTCTTGCCTGCACCTTCGGGATACCCGTACCCAATGCAGGTGCTGCGCCGTCCTTCTTCTGCCTGGGTGTGTTGTCTACATTGCCGTCGATCACAAGCTCTTTGAGAACGGTGGCAAGACCTGACATTGACTGGAGCTCCGAAGGAATGATGATCTTTGTTGCTCTGCCGTCTGCCACCTGAGCGAAGGTCTCAAGGCTCTTGAGGGCGATTACCCTGTCTGACGGTGCGGCTTCGTTCAACATTCTCAGAGAATCCGCAAAAGCGGTCTGTACTGCGATGATAGCCTCAGCTTCACCCTGTGCTTCGCGTATCTTTGTTTCCTTGATAGCCTCTGCACGAAGGATAGCGGCCTCCTTATGACCCTCTGCAACAAGTATCTGGCTCGTCTTTTCGCCTTCTGCGTCAAGGATCCTTGCACGTCTTTCACGCTCTGCCTTCATCTGCTTCTCCATTGCGATCTGTATCTCACGGGGCGGAAGGATGTTTTTCAGCTCAACGCGCTTTACCTTGATGCCCCATGCATCGGTCGCCTCGTCAAGTATCTCCCTGATGCGCTCGTTGATCTTGTCGCGGGAGGTAAGCGTATTATCAAGCTCAAGCTCACCGATGATGTTTCTCAGTGTTGTAGCGCAGAGTGTCTCGATAGCCATGATCGGGCGCTCAACGCCGTAAGCATAGAGCTTTGAATCGGTGATCTGATAGTAAACTACCGTGTCGATCTGCATTGAAACGTTATCTCTTGTGATAACCGACTGCGGCTCAAAGTCAACGACCTGCTCCTTCAGCGATACCCTGCGGGCAATACGGTCCATAAAAGGAACTTTCATGTGTATGCCTGTGTGCCATGTGGTGTAGTAAACGCCGAAACGCTCGATAACAAAAGCGTTTGCCTGCGGTACTATCTTGATGTTTGCGATTATGATGAGTATAACAACAACAAGAACAATTACAAATCCGATAAGAAACGGTGACATAGAATTACCTCTTTTCATTATTTGTGTATTCCGCCGCCATCCGGCGGCAGCCTGCCCTGTACGGCAGAATAACTATCCCCGGTCAGCTCTGACCGGCTTTTGACGGAACTTTTTTGGTTGTGTCACACGGCTCGACTACGAGCTTCACCCCTTCTATCCTCAGAACGGATATTTCGGAACCGACAGGCGGTATCGTCTTATCCTCCGTGACAGCTGACCAGTCATTGTTTTCTACTCTGACCCTGAATATGCCAAGCTTCTCATCCATGACCTTTGTTACCTTGCCGATCTTCCCGATGTTCATATCCGCATTGGTCGCAGATTTCTTGAAGCTTGTCATTTTCTTTGCAAGCGGCCGTGTCAGCACGATAAGCAGTATCGTAGCGACAAAGAACACTATCACCTGAACAGTCATATCAACACCGCAGAACTCCAGTATCAGAGCCACAACAGCTCCCGCAGCAGCCCATATCGAAGTAAGCTGCAGAGGCGTGGATGCCTCCAGCAGTACGGATACAACTATTACAGCGATCCAGACCCAAAGCATTGTCGTCATAACTCTCACCTCCTTGAAATAAAGCAGAACGCTTATTATTTTTCACTGTGTTTTTTCTTTTTTGCCGGCGGGCGCCGTGAGCCTTTTTTATCGTCTGCGGCGACCCTTAGCATACTGTCATATTTTTCAAATGAGATGCCGTATTTCTTTTCAGCCTCAGTGAGCGGCTTTTTTGATCTTGCGGCACCTGCATCGTTTTTGTTCTTAGGATGGATAAGGCACTTTTTTTCAAAGCCGATAAGGTCTGTGCGGTGAGCCTTTACCAGAGCCTCGTGCACCAGATCGTAATTTTTCGGATCCTTATACTGTATAAGCGCCCTCTGCATCGCCTTTTCGTGCGGGTCGTGAGCCACATATACAGGCTGCATATTCCTCGGGTCTACACCTGTGTAATACATACAGGTAGAGATCGTCGAAGGCGTAGGATAAAAATCCTGCACCTGTTCGGGACTGCATCCGATATCACGCAGATACTCCGCAAGAGCTATCGCTTCCTTCAGGGTCGAACCCGGGTGCGATGACATAAGATACGGCACAAGATACTGCGGCTTGCCAAGCGATTTGTTTATCTGTGCATATTTCTTGCAGAAGGCACGGTAAACACTGTTTTCGGGCTTGCCCATCTTTGAGAGCACCGCATCCGCTACGTGCTCCGGAGCGACCTTCAGCTGACCGCTTATGTGGTGCTGACACATCTCACGGAAGAATGTATCATCCGGGTCTGCCATGATATAGTCAAAGCGTATGCCTGAACGTATAAACACCTTTTTTACACCAGGAAGCGCCCTCAGCTTGCGCAGAAGCGAAAGATAATCGGAATGATCCACATTCAGATTAGCACACGGCTTAGGGAAAAGGCACTGCTTGTTCGGACAGACGCCATATTTAAGCTGCTTGTCGCATGAGGTGCGGCGAAAATTTGCAGTAGGGCCTCCAACGTCATGTATATAGCCCTTGAATTCGGGATCCTTTATAAGCTCTCTGGCCTCGTTTATTATCGACTCGTGGCTGCGCGTCTGTATTATCCTGCCCTGATGGAAGGTAAGCGCACAGAAGCTGCACCCTCCGAAGCATCCCCGGTTGCTTATCAGGCTGAACTTTACCTCTTTTATGGCGTCTATGCCGCCCGCATCCTCATAGCAGGGATGATAGGTGCGCATATACGGCAGTGCGTAGACGCTGTCCATTTCCTCCTGAGTGAGCGGCTTTGACATAGGATTCTGTATCACATAAGCATCGTCATACGGTTCACAAAGCACCCTGCCGGAAAACGGGTCGGTGTTTGTATACTGTATATAGAAGCTTCTTGCATAGTTGAGCTTGTCACTGAGAAGCTCGGAATACGAAGGCAGAACGATATAGCCGGGCGCAAGACCGTCAAGGCTTTTAGCTTTATACACGGTGCCGTTTACGAATGTGATATCGCTCACCGGTATACCGCTGTTTAGGGCATCGGCTATCTGCACTACAGAACGCTCACCCATGCCGAACGAAAGTATATCCGCCTGCGAATCAAGCAGAACAGAGCGTTTGAGCTTGTCGTCCCAATAATCGTAGTGAGCCATTCGTCTGAGGCTTGCCTCAATGCCGCCGATAATTATCGGCTTGGACTTATACGTCCGGCGTATAAGGTTGCCGTAGACTACGGTTGCATGATCCGGCCGCCTGCCCATAACGCCGCCCGGCGTAAAAAAATCCTTTGCACGGCGTTTTTTTGAAACGCTGTAATGGTTCACCATAGAATCCATATTTCCGGCGCTTATCAGAAAGCCAAGCCTCGGTTCGCCAAAGACATCTATGCTTTTGTCGTCCTTCCAGTCGGGCTGTGCGATAATGCCCACCCTATAGCCTGCCGCTTCAAGTATACGGCTGATGATGGCCGGTCCGAATGAAGGATGGTCAACGTATGCATCACCTATAACATAGGTAAAATCTACCTGATCCCACCCACGATGGTGCATATCAGACTTTGATATTGGCAAAAAATCTCTCATAGCATCTCTCCTTACCGGCCTGCTGCGGTGCAGATCATTCTTCAAGCCACTCATCAGGCTTGAAGCCGACACGCCCCCTGCTGTCTGATATCAGAAGCGGCCGCTTGACAAGCATTCCGTCGCTTGCAAGAAGCTCAAGCATTTCTTCCTCGCTCATTCCGGCAAGCTTTTCCCTGAGCTTCATTTCCTTGTAGAGTACACCGCTTGTATTGAAGAATTTTTTCAGCGGCAGACCGCTCTTTTGGTACCATTCTTTAAGCTCATCGTATGTCGGATTTTCTTCCTTTATATTTCTGTCGGTATATACGATATTGTGTTCATCGAGCCACGCTTTGGCCTTTTTGCAGGTGGTGCATCTCGGATACTGTATAAACAACATAAATAACACCTCTTATTATGAAAATGATCCTATATACGCTTTATATTATAGCATATACAGGATCATTTTAAAATATCAAAATTTTGACTTTTTCGACTTTTTTATCGGATCAGATCAAATTTTTTCTTTATGCGTTCAAGCTTTGCAAGAACAGGCATTGCACCCACCGAAAGGAACAGGGCTGTTGCAAGCGCGTGAACAGTATCTATCGGCAGTCCGAGAGCATAAACAGAAAAAAGTGTTTCTGCCGTGACTGGCGTTCCGGACATGATAAGTGCAGAAGGGTTCATTATGCCGCCGTAAATTATCAGCGCAGAAGCAAATCCGCAGAGCGCAAACGACATACGGTTTGCCGGCAAAAGACCTCTGTGGAAGATCAGACCGGAAATATAGCCGATAAGTCCCATTGTAAACATCTGCCACGGCGTCCATATCCCCTGGCCGAAAAATATATTTGAAGCGAGCATAGAAACAGAGCCGATCATAAAGCCCGATTCGCTGCCGAGCGCCGCCCCTGCAAGCATAACGACAGCGGTTACCGGCTTGCACTCCGGAAGCATATAGAATACCGCCCTGCCGGCTACCGTTACCGCACATACAGATGCTGTAAGAACCAGCTCACGGGCACGTATGCTGCGCTTTTCAAACATGATATAAAACGGCACAATGCTTTCTGCCATAACTAAAAGAGAGATAAAAAGATATTTTGTATCATCAAGAAAATACACTCCGAAAAGCACTGTCAGCGGCACTAACGCAAACATTGACACTGCCGAGATAATACGGCTTTTTATGCTGCTCCTGACAGGCGCTATAGCTATTCTCTGTGAGCCGCCCTGTATAACCATAAATACCGCCGCCGAAAAAAACAGCCCCACAAATGCAAAAGGCTTTGAATATGCAGCAAACGGAAGAGTTATCGTGTCCGTTGTCACAAACAGAAAAAACAAAAACAGCGCACCCGTTACAAGTGAGGATATCATCCTTATGCGGGAGCGTTCCGGCTTGGAAGCGGACAATGGCAGGACCGAAGCGGAAGAGACCTCCTCCGACCTGCTGCGGCGCTTTTTAAGGCCGGTATAAAAGCTGTCGTCACGGTTTTCAGTATCAAGTGCCGAAAGAAGCTGAGGAACAGTAACAGCACCGTCAACGATACCCTTTGACATTCGTGAAACAGAGGTAGTGTATATCCCGTTATCCGAAAAGAAGCCCTGCGGCTTGTCGGTACTTATGATAATTCCGTCAAAAAGCAGTGCGCATCTGTCGGCGTATGAAGCACAGAATTCAAGGTCGTGGCTGACTGCAACGACTGCCGTACCCTTTTCTGCAAGTGAATGAAGTATCTCAGCAAGGCTGCGCTTAAAAAAGCAGTCAAGCCCCTTTGTCGGCTCGTCAAGCAGAAGGATCTCAGGCTCGGTCAGTATAAGCTTTGCAAGGGCTGCCCTTTGCTGCTCGCCGCCCGAAAGATCAAACGGGTGCATTTCAAGAAGAGCACCAAGCTCGCAAAGCTCTGCTGCTTCACGTACACGCTCAGACTGTGTGCCGAGATCAATACCCGAACCACGGAAAACGTCAAAAAGCTCCTCCCTGACAGTAGGCCGCACAAATAAAGCCTGAACCTCCTGCGGAAGCAAAGCTATATGATGCCTGGCAGGGTCGAATGCCGGAACGCGCCTGCCTTCGTGATACATTCTGCCGCGCTGAGCCTTGCTCTCTCCGGAAAGCAAGGACAAAAGCGTTGTCTTGCCTGCGCCGTTACCGCCAAGGATAGTCAGGACTTCTCCCTTGTAAATATCTATGCTTAGGCTTTTGAGTATATCAGGAGAGTCCTTTTCATATCTGTACCAGACCTCACGGACACTGAGCTTTTTTTCGTCGGCAGATGCGCTTTCCTTCTCCTGATACGGCGTGATATCGCGGCCGCTTACAAAACCTGAAAGCCACCTTCTGCCCTGAGATGATGATAACGGCGGCTTGCCGCTGATACCGTCAGCATATTCATACACCCGCGCAGGCGCAGGCATCGACAAAAACACCGGGTCTCCGCTATCGTAAAGCAGCCCGGGAGCATCAAGCGGCGAAGTATCGGAAATTATCCTGCCCTGAGAAAGAACTATCAGCCTGTCACTGACAGGAAGAACTTCATCAAGACTGTGCTCGCTTATTATGACAGTTGTTGAAAGCTCTGTATTTATGCGCCTCAGCAAAGATACAAATTCATAAGCGGCTACCGGGTCAAGCTGTGCTGTAGGCTCGTCAAGTATCAGCACCGAGGGCTGCATTACCATAACGGAAGCAAGCGCAAGTATCTGCCGCTGACCTCCGGAAAGCTCCTCTACAGACGCCCCGAACCACTTTTCCATGCCGAAAAAGGCCGCCATTTCAGCTGTTCTCCTGCGTATCACGCCCTGCTCAGTGCCAAGGCCTTCAAGACCGAAGGCAAGCTCGTGCCATACCTTATCGGTAACGCACTGATGCTCAGGCGACTGAAAAACAAAGCCTACAGCCGATGCCTGCGTCCTCTCGTCCGTATCCTCCAGAGGTTTACCCTGAAAGAGTATTTCACCCTGTCTTTCTCCCGCAGGGCGCAGACAGGTCTTTAGCTGACGAAGGAGAGTACTTTTGCCGCAGCCGGAAAGCCCGCATATCGTCACGAATTCTCCGGCAGCTACCGAAAACGTGATATCCGTGAGTGCGTCCTTATCCGAATCGGGATAGCGAAAGCTCAGGTGCTTTATTGAATAGCAGTCCATTTTCTCCCCTCCTTGACGTCAATTACAAGCGGTACCGTGCACAGACCCGCAAAGCTTATGTATGTGACGATATCACTTAAACCGGCTTCAACAGGGCTGAATGACGGAAAATAGTAAAACTCTGCCGTACCGCTGATGCATCCTGCGGCAGACACAGCCGCAAGAATAAGTATAACTGCGCCGATGAGCGCGTCACGCCTTTCAAACCGGAAAAGCGTAAAGGAAGTCCTTCTTCCAAGGCCGTAACCCCTGCTTTTCATGGAATCGGCAGTAATAAGCGAATGCTCCATCGACCAGCCTATAACAGATGAAACTATCGCCGCAAAATTTGATATCCTGCGGAAAACACTTCCCTGCCCCGCATCCCTGCCAAAACAGCGCTGAGCAGAACGGACACGCCTGAACTGCGCCGTGAGCTGAGGTATGAACCTTATTATCATCGAAAGAAGCAGACCGAGCTTAGGCGCGGCTCTTCCGAAGAGATATATTATCCTGTCCGAGGTCATATTGCAGCGCAGGCAAACGCACCAAAGCATTACCGATGAAAACATACAGCCGGAAACAAGACCGTAAACAGCTGCTTCAAGCGTGAACGGGTTTTCGTCGGGCAGATAGAAAAGTATGGTTGCTCCCGCATGGTCAAACAGCGGGTTTATCACGCATATCAGCAGCGAAGCGGGCAGTATCAGCCGGAAAAAGCTTCTTCTTGTGCTCCTGCCGCCCATATACATACCGCAGCACACTGAGCACACAAAAGATATCACCAGCAAAACCGGCTGTGATACCAGCATCGTAAAGAGCATAACTATAGTAAAATAGCCGAACTGTACAACAGGATGCACACCTGCAAAGGCTCTGCTTTTCATTGCGGCGCCTCCCGTGATACAGATTCCGGTATATCATTGCCGAGAGCACAGGTATAGTGCCATTCGACGATATCGCCGTTTTTAAGGCGGAAGTCTGAGCATCCGACAGACGGTTTTTCTCCGTTTACTGTATATATCCAGCCGGAACCGCTGCCGCAGTCGAACTCATACAGGTTATAGATACCCTCAATATAGGCGGTGTTGTAAATCGGCGTGACGGTAAATTCAAACGGTATGCGCCTCTCACGGCAAATACGCTTTGACAGGCCGAACACGCTCTCACCGTCAGCAAGCTCATATTTTTCAGGCGAAAGTATAACTCCGTCAGGCGGCACAAGCGGACGCTTGTTCTTTTTCAGGCTGTCCATATTATCCAAAAGGGCAGAACACGATATAGAAAAAGTGCATTGCTGAACAGTTTCGTCTGAGGTCACCTGCGGTTCGGTACTTTCGGATGCCGCGGAGCTTTCCGGTGCGTTTTCGGAGCTGTACTGCGCCTCGCTCAGGGGCTCAGACAGCTCCTGAGCTTCTGTATCGCTAATATCCGTATCCTGACGATATGAGTTCTGCGACTGCTCCTCAGAAAAGCTTTCCTGCAGTGAATTTTCGGGTGATGCGTTTACGCTTTCCTGCTGTTCCTCCTCCGCCGAAGTCTCCTGTGCATACGATGACAAATCAGCATCACTTGTAAAGGAGCTGCCGGACGGCTCTTTTTCAGACGTACTGCGGGAAACGCTTTTTTCTGTGCTGCTTTGCGCCGGCACGGCAGCTGACACATCAGCGTATGAATTGCTTTCAATAGCTGATACCGCGCTTTGTATCAAAGCAGCTTCCCTGTTCTTTTTTTCTGACGGGCCGTCCGTAAAGAAGAATGCAGCCGTAAGAGCAGCAGCTATAGCAACAGCTGCTGCGATGGTTGTTGCTGTTTTTCTCTTAACCTTCGCCACCCTCTTTCTCTGTGTCTGCGGCACTATCTTTGTGCGGTGCTGCCTTAACGCTTAACTTTTGAACCGCAGCCAAATGCAAATGCTGCCGACACTGCAAGCGCAGCAATGAGCATAGCCGCAAAAATCCCGTTATCACCTGTATTTACCGGCTTTTCATCAGGAACTATAGCCGGAGCCGTACTTTCCTCTTTGCTTTCTTCTTTGCTTTCCTCGGCAGGTGCTGAGCTTTCCAGCTCACTCTCCTCGGCAGGCTCAGCCTTATATGATACGATCTCTGTACCGCTCATATCAAAAAGCGGATCGAGAGAATTTTCATATCTGTAAAGGGCTGCCGCTGCAATATATCCCTGATACGATGAAAGATAGTTGCTCTCTCCTGCTTCAAAATGAGCAAAGCCCTTATCGCTGTCATTATAGAAACGCATAAGCGCATCATATACAGTGCTTCCGTTTTTAACATAGCTTTCGTTTATGTTGATGCCAAGTGAGCAAAGTGCCGTTATAACCTGAGCGCAGCTTTCGCAGTCCTCACTGCCGTATGATACAAAGCCTGCATTTTCATTCTGGTTATTTTCAAGGAACAGCAGCGCTTTGCCTACAGCATCGCTTACAGCTGTATCCTTATCGGCAAACGGTGCAAGCGCCTGAACAGCCATAGCCGTCATGTCCGCATCGGAGCCGTCGTCAACACCTGTCCATGTATCTATCGTCCATCCGCCGTCATCCTCCTGAGCATCAAGTATCTCTTTGATAAGCTGAGAATAAACATCTTCGCCGGCATAGCCGTGAGAGCTAAGGGCTATAAGCGCATAGACCGCACCGTTTACTCCCTGCTGAGTTACATACTCTGTATCGCTGAGCGGAGCGGTAAGGTCATATCCGTAAAAATCGGACGGGTCTGCGCCAAGCGCAGTAAGAGCCGTCACAACGCCGGAATTGACGGTCGAACGTGAAGCACTGAGCTTTGCTGAAGAGCTTTCTTCAAGCTTTGCCCTGACACTTCCGATATAGCTGTTTTTTATATCTTCATCTGCAAGGTCAAGGCGGGCAAGTGCGATAACATCCCACTCGTTGCCGAATACGGGAGCCTTGCCAAAATACTGCGCGGCATTTTCTCTGAGCTGAGAAAGCACAACTGCGGATTTTTGCGGAGTTATCCTGTCAAGCTCCTCCTCCGCTGCTGTAAGTATATCGTAATTGCTTACCTGAGACTTCTGCTCATCTGTCAGTGAATCATAGAAGCTGCGCGCAGCATCTGTTCTGCTGCGGCTCTGTGCATCAACATCACCGATAGCCGCAATAAGGCTTTCAGCCTCCTGCACCTTGGGGTCGATATCCGAAACGCTCTCAACATGGAACTGGTATACACTCTCCTGAGCGTTATTGTAGTTGCTCTGCATCCATGAAGGTGACGCAACGCCGATTATAACAACATCGCCGTCCGATACTTCTATCTCCGAGCCGGGTTTATAGTCTGTTCCCTTTTCGGCGGGAGTATAGCTGTTCTTGTAGACCTTTGCACGGTAAGCCTTATTGAGCACCTGTGGTCTTACGGTGATCGAATCGGTATTTGCGGGCAGCGAAAGAGTATAATCAAAGACTGAACCGCTGAAATCATCTGTAAGCCCGCCTGCACTGAAAACAACATTTTTAAGTGAAGTATCTGCGCCCGACCAGTCATAATCGAGGTCGCCGCCCCATGCGCAGCTGTACAAAAGGCGTATCTCGTCACCGCTTTCCAGCTTGCCTGAACTTATTGTATATGCAGAAATACCCTCATCGGTAAACCAGTCGTCTATACTCAGCATCCAGCCGCCCATGCTGCCGCCGTCCTCTGCCGAAAGACCGTTTATCTCTGTAATGTAGCCATACTCAGCACCCGTCTGGGTAAATCCCTTTGCGTCCAGCACTTCAAGAAGCGCTGATACTGCTGTAGTGTCCTCATTGACATCTACCCATTCATCCGCAAGAACGCCCGTCCAGTCGGCGCCGTTTTCGGCTGAAAGCGTATTGTTTTCAATGATTATCCTGACCCTTGGTGATGCTTCCTCCTGTGCTGCTGCTGATGTCATCATTGATCCTGCAACAGCAAATGTTGTCAGCACAGACAAAATTTTTTTTGCTTTATTCATGTTTTATCCTCCTCAGCCTCTCTGCCTTTATTTTTTTACGCCTGAGCCTGTTTTTTTCTTTGGAGGATATCTTCTGCGGTTCCTTCAGACCTGCCGCTTCAAGTGCTCTTGGCCACGGACCAAGCTTTTGCTTGATAAAACATACCTGCTGCGGGGTAAAATCGCTGCGCTTCGGCAGTACTCCCGACTGAGCATATTTATCTTTCAGGAGGCTTACTGCAAGCCTGTATTTCTCGTCCTTGTCCATAGTTACTCCTGTTCATTGAAGCTCTCAGCAGCGGATCATCTCACCGCATAAATCCTTGTCAGCTGTTTTTCCAAATAAAAAAGTGCTCTTCCCTGAACACAGGAAAAGCACAACTGACCCGGCGGCAGGCTGCCGGCACAGAAGAATATGATCAGCTGTTATTTGCCAAAGCTTTTAACAAACGCTGATCTACTGTTCCGGTCTTTCTTAACTAAGGATATAATCAAGACAGACAGAGGCTGCTCGTCGGTCAGGAAAAATCAAATAACGTATGTATCGGACGAGCAGCGAATTTAGCAGCAACAAAACCAAGCCTGTATCTGATAAGATACAGACCCTGAACACGGGTCGGCTGCACTTCTTCATCGTCCAAGACTGCGTTACCTAAATGATATGCGGGAGTATTCCGACTTCCGGACAGAAAAACTCCGACCGGTCACGGCAATGACGGTTGCTCCGGATTTCCACCGGATTCCCAATTATCCGTGCTCGCACACGGGACCGCATAACAATATTAGATTTACCCTAATATATCACACTTGCCACGCAATGTCAATTAATTTTTAGCAGTCAGCCGTCTATTATCCTCCTGATCTCCTCCTCGGCCTCCTTCACCTCCTGCTGAAATGACCGTGAGGATATCCTCAGTGCACCGTTGCCGAGAATTATAAGCTGTTCGAGCCTGTCTGATGTTACGACCCTTACACGATGATCCTTTGCAAGTGTATGTGTAACCTTTTCGATGTACATATCGGCAGTTTCCGCTTCTTTGGTATATACGATGCTGATATTGCCGGCTCTCTCGACAGATTCCCTGCCGCCGCTGACCTTATATGCATCGAACACGAGTATAAGCTCGCACTTTTTGTAGCCCTGATAGTTGCACAGGATATTTATAAGCATATTGCGTGATGCATCAATATTTGTTTCAGACAGCTTTTTAAGCTCATCCCATGAAAATATCACGTTGTAGCCGTCAACAAGCAGATATTCCTTTTGGTCGGAGTATTTATCATTCACGGCGCCATGCTTTGCTCCGGTCTGCTTAGGCGGTGCAGTTATCTCCCTGCTCTGAGATACCTGCCTGCGTCTTACAGGGCCGTAGGTCTGCTCAAATATCTGCATAAGCTCCTTGTCGAGTGCGAAAATATCGCTGCCGCTGCGGGAGGAATTTATCCTGCTCCTGAGCGTTTCGGCAGAAGCAGCGGGCTTTGGCGGCGAAAGCACCGAACCAAGGTGCATATACTGCGGCACCTCATTCCACTTAACGATAAATCCTGCGCCATGAGAACAGAACACGGAATCGCACGGATTATCCGTATCACGTTCAGGGTCGTAGCCGAAGCGTTCTATTATCTCCTGAGTGTCATGGCATTCCTCATAGCCGCTGAATTCGCAAATAAGCCTGCCCTTGCCGTGAGTATACTGTATTACCTCACTGTTATAGCTGCTGATTTCTGAAACGGGCGCCCTGCCCTTTATTACCGTAATATTATCGGCGGAGGTTTCAGGCTGTTCAAAGCTGCCGCTCATACGCTGAATATCGGTTATTGCCCTGCCTACATTTTCTGAGGGTATCTCAAGCGTGAATGAATAGACCGGTTCAAGAAGTATCGACTTTGCCTGACGCAGACCCTGCCGCACTGCCCTGAACGCCGCCTGCCGGAAGTCGCCGCCCTCTGTGTGCTTTGGGTGAGCTCTTCCGGAAACAAGCACTATCTCCATATCTGTAACAGGCGAACCTGTAAGCACACCGACATGATCCTTTTCGTAAAGATTTGAAAGTATGAGCCGCTGCCAGTTGCGGTCAAGCTGATCCTCCCTGCATTCCGTCCGGAAAATTATGCCGCTGTTCCTTGGAGCCGGCCGGAGAACAAGATGCACCTCCGCATAGTGACGCAGCGGTTCAAAATGTCCCACTCCCTCAACGGTGTTTGTTATCGTTTCTTTGTAGATTATGCTTCCCGTACCAAAAGTGACCTCAAAACCGAAACGGTCGGCAATAACGCTCCTGAGCACTTCAAGCTGTATCTCCCCCATGACCCTGAGCTGGATTTTGCCATATCGTTCATTCCATACAACATTCAGCTGAGGATCCTCCGCTTCGAGTATTTTAAGCTTTTCAAGGGCAGTATGAGCACTGATATTCTCAGGAAGCTCCATTGAGTATGTAAGCACAGGCGCAAGCACCGGCAGTCCGGAGCTTTCAGCCTCACCGAGACCATCTCCCGAAGCAGTGAAGCTTATGCCCGTAACCGCACAGACAGTACCCGCCGATGCTTCTTCAACGGTCGTGAACTTATCGCCGGAATATATCCTTATCTGGCTCACCTTCTCATTATTGACGTTCTTCTCACTCTGCAAAACGTCACGCACCCTCAGAGTGCCGCCGGTGACCTTTAAAAATGTAAGCCGCCTTCCCTGCTTGTCCTCAGAAAGCTTGAAAACCTTTCCTGCAAAGCTGCTGCCGTATGCGGGCATTTTCGTATATGAAGAGATCACCTCAAGCAGCTCTTCAACGCCGTTTATCCTCAGCGCCGAACCGAACAGGCACGGAAACACCTGCCTATGACAAACGGCATCTGCGATATCATCATGCATTACCGTATCGTGCTGATAATAATAATTCAGCAGTTCATCACCGCATTCGGCTATACTTTCATAAAAGTCAGCTGTGTCCCTTTTTGTAAAATCAACGCAGCCCTCACTCAGCCTTGCCCTGAGCTGCAGCATAAGCTGTGAACGATCCGCACCGGGAAGATCCATTTTATTCACAAAGATAAAGCACGGCACCCTGTATCTCTGCAAAAGCTTCCAGAGCGTGAGCGTGTGGCTCTGTATGCCGTCCGTACCGCTGACCACAAGCACAGCATAGTCAAGCACCTGGAGCGTCCTTTCCGTTTCGGCAGAGAAATCAACGTGCCCCGGCGTGTCGAGCAGAGTTATCTCATCATCGCCATATTTCAGCATAGCCTGCTTGGAAAAAATAGTGATACCTCTTTCTCTTTCGAGAGAAAAGGTATCAAGGAATGAATCTCCGTGATCCACACGGCCTAACCTCCTGATATTTCCCGAGCAGTAGAGCATTGCTTCCGAAAGCGTTGTTTTACCTGAATCAACGTGTGCGAGTATGCCTATGACCAGCTTTTTCATACTTACTTTTCACTTCCTGTTTTTATATAAGTTCAGAATCTGCTCAAAAGAGAGCCTGAATTACAAGCATTGCAGTAACCCCCGGAATACCGAGCAGAGCCGATGCCGAAAGCGTCATCCTGCTGACCGGCAGCCCTACGCCCGTAAACGGTGCTGTAATATTCACCAATGCAAGTGCCGCTATCCCCGGAAGCAAGCTCATAAGCGTACCTCTTATCGGTGATCTTTCCTTTGATATCAGCCTGAGTATCAATGTAATGACAAGGCCCGCAGCAATAATTATCCAGAATATCTGTTCTGACAATACGTATCACCCGTCTGTGTTTTTTACAACAGTTATATGCTTAACCACAGGTGATTATTACACTTGCTCCTGCATCTCTCCGGCGGCGGATATTTTGTAGCAGAGTATCATAAGGCTGTCGTTCAAGTGTACGTTTTCTACAACTATGTCGCTGAACCTCATAGAGAGATCATAATGGCTGAAATTCCAGTAGTTTCTTATCCCAAGAGCATACAGCCTGTCTGCGATCTGAGGAGCAGCCGACTTGGGCACACAAAGTATAGCCGCATCAGTTCTGTTGTCATGGCAGAACGCTTCAAGTCCGGCAATGTCGGAAACGGCTATACCCCTTATGCTCTGACCTATCTTTTCCGGATCGTTGTCAAATATGCCTGTCAGACTGAATCCTCTTGTTTCAAATGACATATGGACAGCAACGGCCTTTCCGAGGTTGCCCGCACCGATAAGTATGGTATTATAGCAGTTGTCAAGTCCAAGTATAGCTCCGATCTCCTTGTACAGACCGTCTACGGAATAACCGTAGCCCTGCTGTCCGAAACCGCCGAAGCAGTTCAGATCCTGCCTGATCTGTGAAGCAGTCAGCCCCATTCTCTCTGAAAGCTCTCTTGATGATATCCTTGTTGCCCCGTTTTCCCTCAGATCGCCGAGAAAGCGATAATATCGCGGAAGCCTTTTTATGACCGGAGTTGATATATTCTTATTTTTTTGCATCTTTTTCACCTGCCTGTTTTTTTGACAAACGATCAGCTTACCTCACCGAAAAGTTCAAAATCTACAGTTCCCGTAGGTACGCTCGCATTTATCACCTTAACAGTCACGCTGTCACCAATGGAATAGCTCCTGCCTGTTCTTCTGTCTGTAGTAGAGGCCGTTCCGTCAAATTCAAAGAAGGCGTGTTCGTCATCCACAAGATTCACAAAGCCTTCAATACCTGTTTCAAGAGCCACAAACAGCCCTTTGTTCGTCACTCCGGAGATTATGCCCGGATGCACCTCACCTATGTGTGAGGTCATATATTCGGCAGCATAGCACTTCTCGGCTTCACGCTCTGCGCGCATGGCTCTCAGCTCCCTGTCAGACGACATACGGGAAGATTCACGTGCAAACTCGGAATAGTGCTCCTGTATCCTGTCTATGGAAACGCCTTTTACAAGGTCTGTCAGAATACGGTGTATCGAGGTGTCCGGATAGCGTCTTATCGGTGAAGTGAAGTGACAATAATCCGAAAGCGACAAGCCGAAGTGACCAAGCGGTTCGGGCGCATATCTTGCCTTTGCCATAGTTCTGAGCACCTGAGTTGAGATCAGCCGCGAATATTTTGTGCCCTTTGCCTTTTCTATCAGCTCGCTGAGATCCGTCTGATGTACACCCTCCCTGAGCCTTCTTGTCTGAAAGCCGCAGGCAGCAGCAAGCTCTGCAAGAGATTCAAGCCTGTCTGCCTCCGGAGCCTCATGCACTCTGTATACAAACGGAATGAGCGCACTCTTTGCATAGAGTGCAGCGGCACGGTTAGCCATTATCATAAACTGCTCGATAAGCTCCTCGGCTTCTCCGCGCTCACGCTCGCTCACACCTACGCAAACACCGCGTTCATCGAGAACAAAACGCAGCTCTGAGGTCTCTATCTCCAGTTCACCGCGCTGCTTTGCCTTTGCTTTCAGTATCTCTGCAAGCTCCTGACCATCCTTGATAGTCTGAATCACAGGAGCGTATTTTTCAAGCAGCTCTGCTCCGGCAGTACCGCCGATTATCTCATTGACCTCAGAGTAAACGCCCCTGACCTTTGAATTTATCACACTCTTTTCAAATCGGTAGTCAATAAGCTCGGCCTTGCTGTCAAGCGTCATAATAGCCGAAAATGTCAGCTTGTTTGTCCCCGCATTAAGGGAACAGCAGCCGTTTGATATCTCAACGGGGAGCATCGGTATCACACGGTCGGCAAAATAAACTGAGGTTCCCCTGTCCATTGCCGATCCATCAAGCAGGCTGCCCTCTGTGACGTAATGCGAAACGTCTGCGATATGCACTCCAAGCTCCCAGCCGTTTCCGGTCTTTTTAACGGATATTGCATCGTCAAGATCCTTCGCATCGGCGCCGTCAATAGTAAATATAGCCTCATCGCGCAGGTCAAGCCTTTTGGCGATCTCGGCTTCGGTTATGGGTTCGGCCGCCTTCTTTGCGGCTTCATGCTTCACAGGTACCGAAAACTTTGTCGGTATTCCGGCAGCGTCGATTATTGCATCCGAGCATATCCTTGCACTGTCGGCACGTCCGTAGATATGGATAACTCTTGCTTTTATGCGTTTCTCCATCGGGTCATACTGCACAGCAGCCTTGACCTTGTCGCCGTTTTTGCTTTTCAGCTCGCCGCCGGGAACTATCCTGAGATGATATGCAAAGCCGTTGTCGGGCATGATATAAGCCTGACCCTTTTTTCCTTTTTCACGCTCTATCACGCCGGTAACGATGCGTGAACCTTTTTCGAGTATCTTGTCTATCTCGCCGGAAAGTCCCTTATCGCTGTCATAGATGTTTTTAAGCATTACAATATCGCCTGGCATAGCACCCTTTGAAGAATTGCTGTGAACGAAAATATCGCCCATTTTTTCATCCTCCGGATGTGCAAAAAGAAACCAGCGGTTCACTCTTACTACTGTTGCCCTGACATAGCCTGCAATCTCCGGCAAAGCCAGCCATTTGCGCCTTATTATTACAAGCTTGCCCTTGGAATCAAGGTAAGACACCGCATTGTTGAAATGCTCCGGATCCATCCCCGAAAGCAGCATCAGCTGCATCCTCTCCACAGGCTCGCTCTGCTGCCTGAGAAGCTCCATTATAGTATCATTATCTTCGTATCTCATTTGTTCCTTCCTTTTATAATGGCACACAAAAGTGCCGGCATTATTATTCAGTCATAAAGAGTATTCCTATCGTACCCGGACCGCAGTGTGAGGATATCGTACAGCTTGCACGTTCAACATAGATATTCCTGAAAAATCCGCGTTTTTCTACCTCTGATCTTACTATATCCACATACCTGTCTCCTATGCCTGCGTGAGTAACGAAGATCTTGTCGTCACGGATGTTGTCGAACTCCGCCAACTGATCGTTCACATAGCTTACAAGCACCTTTTCAAGCTTTCCTCTGTATTTTTTGCCTACAGTCATTGAGCCGTCCTTGTTGTTTACCCTTATGCTCGGCTTTATCTGCAAAAGATTTGCACCAAGCATCGCAAGAGTAGAGCAGCGGCCTCCGGCACGAAGATAATCAAGCTTGTCTATAACAAAGCTTGAATGCACCTTGGGTGCAAGCTCTCTGAGCCTTGCGGCGATCTCAGGAGCTTCCATGCCCTTTTTTATCATTTCTGCGGCTTCAAGCACAATATGCCCCTGACCTGATGAAAGATTGCAGGAATCTACCGGATATACATGACCGAGAACTGACGCAGCCGCCACGCAGTTCTGATATGACGATGACAGAGCAGAACCGAGATTTATATGAATGATCTCGAAGCCCTGTTCAACAAGCGGCCTGAATTTATATATGTATTCCTGGGTATTTATAGCTGAGGTCTTGGGCAGCTTTCCCGTTGAACGGAAGTTTGCATATATATCATCCGGAGTAATATTCACACCATCGTCATAGCTTTTTTCATCAAGAATAATATGCAGCGGAAAAAGCTGTGCTCCCGTGCTTGCGAGCAAATCTCCCGAAACATCCAGGGTACTGTCAGAACTTAAAATTATCTTGGACATGATCAGACACTCCTCACGTTATGTAATTATATTATGACTGAGCGGAAGAAGCTTCTTCCGGCTTGTTTTTCTTTAATGTATGTTTTTGCTGCCTTATATCGGTGCCGATAAATTCGAGCCTGCGGAGATTACCTATGATGCGTGAAATGATCCTCATATTGTAATTTTCCTGAAGCTCGGTTATAGTAAGATTCGTACTTATGATGGTAGGCTTTGAAACGATCATTCTTGTATTGATGATGTTATATATCGCAGCCACATTAAAGCGTGATGAAAATTCAGTGCCGAGGTCATCTATTATCAGCAGGTCACATTCCGTAAGAAGCTGTTCGGTCGGACTGTCATTGCTGCGCCTGTCATATTCAAAGGCCTCTTTATTGAGCTTATTCATAATGGAGGGCGCCGAAACATATATCACGCCAAAGCCCGATTCTATGACATCCCGTGCAATGGCCAGAGAAAGATGTGTCTTTCCGAGACCGGGAGCGCCCTGAAAAAGCAGGCTCTCTGACGAAGTACTGAACCCCCTTGCATACTTCACGCAGAAAGAAAGCACCCTTGACATCTGCTTATAGGGACTGTTCCTGCTGTCCTCCAAGGGCTTGGTGTCATAATAATCGAGTGAAAAGTTATCAAAGCTTGAAAGCGACAGCGGAGAGATACTGTTAAGGCGGTCGTATGATATCTGACGCAGCAGCCTTTTCATACAGATGCACATTTTTCCGTTAACATAGCCGTAATCCCTGCATTTCTCGCACTTGTGCCACAGATCAAGATAGTTTTCGGGGAAGCCGTATCCTTTGATTATGCGCTTTAGCTCATCCTGCAGCGCAAGGTTCTGTCTTTTCAGCGCTTCAAGTCTTTCTCTGCGGTCCTCGCCGCCGAATATCGCTCTTGCCGCGGCAACGGATGTACGCGCGATGATGCGCTCGATCTCTTCCGCACGCGGAGAACGCGCAAAAAGTATTTTCCTTCTCTTTTCAAGCTCAGTCTCGGAACGCATCCGTCTGTTTTCAAGCTCTTTATCGGCAGCATCAAATATTTCGGCTGAATAGCTCATTAATCATCCCACTCCTCGCCTAGCATTCCGGTTTGTTCGTATGCAGAAATATCGTATGTCGGCTTATAGCTCTTCTCTGCTTTCTTCTTATTTTTTATATTGATATCATCTGTCTTCATTTTCTCAAGCTGCTCAATATTCTTTATGCCTGAATTATGCCAGCGCCTCAATATTGAATCGGTGTATTTAGGGAAATATTTTCCCTTGGCGTTTACGCATGACTCATAAGCTGCCCTTATCAGCTCATCGCTGAAACACCACTGATCCACCCAGCGCCCGGCAAGCTCTTTTTCAAGCTCGGTCGGAGAATGCGGCTCTAACCCTATTATGCGCTGTACACGCCTTGCCGCGGTCGCCGACTCAGTAAGCTGTGCTATCCTGGCCTCGGCAGCTTCAAGGGTAAATATCTCATCATCAGCCCATTTTATCGCTATTTTTTCAATATACCTCATATTCATTTTGCCTATGCTTGAGGCATACTGCAAAAGCATGAGTATTACCTCGACCGGCAGCCCGTCGTATTCATGTATGAGCAGAAGCGTCTGTTTATCATTGTTGCTTATCATCCTGCCGAATATATCATCGGCCGAATGCATAAGGCAGGCAATGGCCGGATCGTCGGTCATTCTCTGGTTAAGGTATTTCATGTCGGGCTTTTCAGGTCTTGACAGTGCCCGCTTATGATTTTCCTCCGGCTCGGTCTTTTCGTCCCTTTCAGACTGTCCGGCCTGCGTAACTATGTCTGTTTGCTCCGCTTCTTCATGAGCCTCCGCCTGCTGCTGTTCTGCGGTCAGATCAGCCAATCCATCTCCGGCTCCATTCACGGCCGGCGCAGGGGTTATAATATTATCCCTGAAAGATACAACGCCTGTCTGCACCCAATACTGCATACTGTCCCTGACATCGGCTTCATGCATCGACAGCGCCTTTGAAATGTCGTTTATCCCGAAATTTTCGCCCGCATGGCGCAGCATCCAAAGAACAACTTTAAGCTGTGCAGCTCCGGCAAGCTTTATATGCTTATCTACTATATCGGCGGGTACAGCAAAAACACTGTTCCATACGCCCAAATCAAAACAATATTCCATTTTTTCTCCTTTATGCGTTAAGCTCAGAAACCGCCGCCTGTAAAAGAGCTTCCCTGTCATTCTCAAGCTTGCCGTCAACAACAAGCTCAAGCAGACGGTTCAGTATCTCACCTATACGCTTACCATCCTTTGCTCCCATTGCAATGATATCTCTGCCGTTTATTTTCAGCATTTTCAGATTGTATGCCGAACCGCTGTTCAGCTCCTGTTTATAAAGCTCTCTCATCCGTTCAACGTATTCAAGCTTCTCTTTGCGGAAAAAGCCGCTCTGTGCAAGAATGTCCGCACGTTTAAGATCAAGCAGGCAGGGAAAAAGCTCCTCGCCAAGCTCACCAAGAAAGCGTCTTATGCATTTCGGCTCGGCCGGCGGTCTTTTATCGTGCAGACGAACCAAAAGACTGACTGTATTGATAGTATGATTATCATATTTCAGACGTTTAAGAACATCAAAAGCTATTCTTGCGCCAAGCTCCGGATGACCGTGAAAATGACCCGTACCGTCATCCGATACCGTAAAGGTCTGCGGCTTGCCGATATCGTGAAAGAATGCAGCAAGCCTGAGAAGTCTGCTTTCGGGGGAAAAAGAGATCACCTTTACTGTGTGCATCCAGACATCATAGATATGATGAGGGTTCCTCTGCTCAAAACCTACCATAGGAAGCAGCTCAGGAATAAAGACTGCTATCACGTCACTGTATTCCGAAAGCACATACTCCGCGTTTTTGCCCATGAGAAGCTTATTGAACTCAGAAGCTATCCTCTCTGCGGATATATTTTTCAGCAGGTGCGCATTCCTGTGGACAGCTTCGGCGGTACCGCTGTCTATAGTAAATCCAAGAACGGACGCAAAGCGCAGAGTGCGCATTATCCTCAGACCATCCTCATTGTAACGCTCGTCAGGGTCGCCGACACAGCGAATAATACCGTTTCTTATATCCTCAGCGCCGCCGAAATAGTCAACAATACCCTCTGTATCATTATAGGCAAGAGCATTTATCGTCAGGTCGCGTCTTGCAAGATCCTCCCTTACCGAACCGACAAAGCTCACCGACCTCGGGTGACGATTATCATCATAAACGCCGTCCGAACGGAAGGTGGTTATCTCATAGTTTTCGTTATTATACCTGACTGTCACCGTGCCGTGCTTCATGCCGTTTTCTATTATGTTTTCCATTTGCAGGGCTTCAAGCGTCTGCTGCGGCAGCGATGAGGTGCATATATCCCAGTCTGAAGGCACCTTTCCCATAATGCTGTCGCGCACACATCCGCCCACTGCATAGGCGCTGTAGCCTGCCCTGCTGAGCTTATCTATAATATACTTTACATTTACGGGGATATCAATGTGCTCACACATAATTATCTTCCTTTAACAAAAAGCATCCTCAATGATAACATTGAAGATGCCGTCTTATCAATATATATCCTGCTCCGTCTTATCCTTTTATTCAGCAGCAGAAGTAACTGCCTTGGACTCCTCAGCTGAAGCCTGAGCGGATTCCTCCTTGGATGCCTCGGTCGAAGCCTGAGCGGATTCTTCCTTGGATGCCTCGGTCGAAGCCTGAGCAGATTCTTCCTTGGATGCCTCAGTCGAAGCCTGAGCAGATTCTTCCTTGGATGCCTCAGTTGAAGCCTGAGCAGATGTCTCCTCAGCAGACTGAGCTGATTCCTGAGCAGAAGCTTCCTCATCGGGCTGAACTGAGCCTTCTGTTGATACATCAGAAACGGTGGACTGAATTACTTCATCCGTTTTATCAGCCTTGGGCTTGCCTGTAAGACCGAAATATGAGAGAGCGTTTAGCACGACTACGAAAACAAAGAACAATATCGCACAGAACTTGGTGACCTTAGCGAACATAGCGTCAGCAGTCTTAGCCTTGCCTCTTTTTGTAAACGAATCAGCGCCGCCTGTGATAGTTCCGAGTCCTGCGTCATGACCCTCCTGAAGAATGATAACAATGATCATCAGAACTGACAGGATAAGGACGACACTGCCTACGATAATTTGCCAAATTCCCATTTTTGAGATCCTCCTAAAAGTAGCATATTAACAATACTTATTTATAATAGCACACTATTTCCATAAAATCAAGCTATTTTTACATTCACGTCAGGGTTTTTGAATGAGTAAACAAAATGTTAATGACATTTGAAGAAAGATATGCTACACTCAAAAAGAGGTGAGCATATTATGAAGAAATTGAGCTTG
>CADCKR010000022.1 GCA_902802105.1 uncultured Ruminococcus sp. | reverse complement strand
TCAAGCTCAATTTCTTCATAATATGCTCACCTCTTTTTGAGTGTAGCATATTTTTCTTCAAATGTCATTAACATTTTGTTTACTCATTCAAAAACCCTGACTGTTGAGGAAAGTTTGCCTCCCAAAAATGGAAATATTTATCAGATATAGTATTTGTATAAAATTTTCTGCGCTGTAAAATAAATAAAAGCGATAATAACAAGACACTATTATTGACTATGTTCGTCTTACGTGTTAAAATCTTATTATACAGCATAAAATGCGGATTTCTGACTTTTTGCACAGTATAAGCGCACGTTCTTTTTTAGCGGACTTTACGCATTATCATAATATACAGATAAAAAACAGGAGGCTTTATGAAAAGATCAATTATAATTATTGTTTCAATGGCTGCCATTCTTTTATTTTCCGGCTGTGCTTCCGAAGTAAAAGAAGAAAGCTCCGATAAGACCTCTCAGGCTTCCGTACAGACTTCTGAGGGATCGGATCAGGTGCAGCTCACCAAAACCGAGAGCTTTTTCGGCGGGCTGTATAAGCAGGACGAATACAGCATTACTGCGGATATTTCGGTCGTCAGCACTGCATCGCCGGATGACGTCAGCAGGTATGCGCTCAAAATAGCCGCCGATTTCAGGAACAATGCAGCAATGATGCACATTACGCCCTCTGAGGGAGAAAAGGTGCATATCATAATAAAGGACGGCTTTTCATATAACATCAGCGAAGAACAGGGCACCTGCACTCAGCAGAAATTCAATGACGATATATCATCATTCACATCGTTATATACAACAGAGCTTTATCTCGGCATTTCCGAAAATCTTGAGCTTATCGAAAGCGGCAGCAGGGAAGTGTCGCCTGACGGCTCATCGAAGAAGCAGAAGCTCTTTTATGAAAAGTTCCGTCTGACCGGCAAGGACGAAAGCTCAGGTGCGGACGATGTAAGCATTACATATTATTTTGACGGAGATACTCCCAAAACGGAAGTCATGGAAACTGCGGCAGGCAATACTACATTTGTTTTTAAGGAGATATCCTCAAAAATAAAGGACCGCAGTATTTTCGATGTGGATGCTGATGTTACATCAGCCGCAGTCACAGACCAGGCCTGACCTGTGACTGATGCAAGGAGGAAATACAGATGATAAACGTATCCCACCTTACGAAAAAGTATAACCGTTTTGTTGCAAACGACAATATGTCATTCATTGTAAATGACGGTGAGATCGCTGTGCTTGCAGGGCCTAACGGTGCAGGAAAATCAACGGCTATAAAGTGTATTGCAGGTCTGCTCAGGTTCAGCGGCGAAATAGAAATATGCGGTCACAACAACAAGAGCATGGAGGCAAAGCAGATTTTAGGTTATGTTCCTGAGATACCCGCACCCTTTGAGCTGCTGACGGTCTGGGAGCACATGGAATTCATCGCAAGAGCCTACAGGCTGCAAAACTGGCAGGAAAGAGCCGAGATGCTTGTGAGGCGCATGGAGCTGCATGACAAGAAGGATAAAATGGGCAAGGAGCTTTCAAAGGGTATGCAGCAGAAGATAAGTATATGCTGCGCGCTGCTTATAGAACCGAAGGCCGTGCTGTTTGACGAGCCCTTTGTCGGGCTTGACCCTCATGCCATAAAAGAGCTTAAAGCAATGCTCAATGAGCTGAAGGCCAAGGGCGTGACCATTATCATAAGCACCCATATGCTTGACAGCGTTGAGGAGTTCTGGGACAGGCTGCTAATTATGATGCGCGGACGCATTGAAGCGGAGCGTGAGCGCAAAGCTGTAGAAAAGAGCGGCGAAAACTTAGAGGAGCTTTTCTTTAAGATAACGGAAAAAGACAGGCATGACGACAAATAACTCCGAAAGAGGGAGGAAAGCATATTGAACGCAATAATGTATATGCTCCGCAAAAACGTAAAAAATGGTATAAGGGATGCCTTTCAGCATCCGATGAAGCTGCTTGTTTACGTGCTTGTTGCCGCAAGCCTTGTATATGCCGTGATACGCGGCTTTACAATGGAGGTCGATGTGAACGACAAGCTTGATATGAGGATACTCAGCGGAGCCTTTCTTGCTCTGCTGTATTTTATAAGCATACCTATCATGCTGAAGGGACTGAGCACAGGTTCAAGCTTTTTTTCAATGGATGACGTGAATAACATCTTCGTTGCGCCGATATCGCCCAAGCGCATCCTGGTATACGGCATCGGAAAGCAGCTTGCCACATCTTTGTTCCTTGTAGTGTGTTTTTCCGCCTATGGCAGCATGGCTATAAAAATGTTCGACCTCTCGTGGGGAAATGCTCTGGTGCTTGTGGCGGGCATTGCGCTTATGCTTTTCATCGTACAGATGGTGACGCTTCTGGTTTTTTGTTTATGCAGTGCCCATCCGAGGCTTACGACATACTTCAAGTATTTTATTTATTCGCTTGCTCTTTATGCGCTGATCTCTGTCATTGCCTTCATGTTTCAGAACGGCATGACGCTTGAAAATCTCTATACGGCCATCACAGAGGATTTTCTTGAATATGTTCCGTTCATCGGGTGGGTACACGGCGTCATATTCGGCATTATAGGCGGCAATACTCTTAATGCGCTTATATATTCCTCACTTCTGCTGCTTAGCTGCATAACATCGCTCATCGCCTTCAAGGTAACTAAGCTTGACTATTATGAGGATGTACTGCAAAACGCTGAAAGCTACTACGAATTCAGGGAGAACCTCCGCTCCGGTACTGTCAGCGAAAGTATGCTTCCCGGTTCGGGCAGGATAAAGGTGCGCAAAACAGGTATCAGCAGAGGAAAAGGTGCTTCTGCGATATTTTTCAAGCATCTGCGTGAAGGCTCAAGGCGTTCAAGGCTGATGTTCTTCAACATCAACACGATAGTTCTCATAGGCATCACGGCCGTTATAGGCTTTGCGATGAAGAGCTTTTTCGGTACTGAGGACAGGGCGACTGTCATATACATCGGCGCTGCCGTAATATGCGCTTATGTGCAGTTCTTTTTCAGTGCAGCCGGAGACTGGGTAAAGGAGCTGAATAAGCCCTATATTTTCCTTATTCCGGACGACCCTGTAAAAAAGCTTATCATGGCGGGTGCAACGAGCATAATCAAGCCTTTTATAGACGGTGCGGTATCATTCGTTCTGCTTTATTTTATAGTTGGCGGCCATTTTTTGGATGTTATCTCATGCACTATTGTTTACGGCAGCTTCGGGTGCATTTATATTTCCTCAAATATACTTGCTCAGCGCATTGTCGGCATCAGCGGCAACAGGGGAGTGTTCATTACCTTCTACATGGGTATAATCGTTCTGCTTATGATACCGGGTATTGTCGGCGGCGTACTGCTTCTGTCTAATATCGGCGCAGACCTTACAAATATTGCGGCGACATTTCTTGCACTTCCGGTCATGATCTGGAATATCTTCATTTCTTTTATGATCTTTCTGATGTGCAGGAACCTTCTCAACAATATCGAATAGCTCACTTATATTGCTTTCGGGGGCGCAGGGTGTCCTGCTGACATCTCTGCCGTAAGGCAGAAGCGCTGACAAAATAATTTTTCTCAAGCCCTTTACAAAGACGGTTTTTTATTTTATAATAGACAAGTTAGTGATTGTTAAAGAGGATTATCTGACTTTTATAGGAAACGGTGAAGTGATATGTTACAATTTGAAGAGCTGAAGCTACAGCTTACTGCTATGGAACCTGATATCAGGGAGCTTTCCAATGCATTGGGACTTGAAAAAATGAAGATGGAGATCGAGCAGCTTGAGCAGAGAGCTGCACAGCCCGGATTCTGGGACGATGTTGAGAACTCTCAGAAGGTGCTGCAAAAGACAGGCGCACTGAAAAACAAGGTGGCCGCATACGACGAGCTGGTCTCAGCTTATGATGACACTCTTGCACTGATAGAGCTTGCAAACGAGGAGGAGGATCTTACCCTGCTTGATGAGGCTCAGCAGGAGCTTGACAAGGTAAAGGCCGAGCTTGATAAGCAGACGCTGCAGACACTGCTTACCGGCGAATATGATACCAAAAACGCCATACTTACCTTCCATGCGGGAGCAGGCGGCACAGAGGCTCAGGACTGGGCGGAAATGCTCTACAGGATGTACAACAAGTGGTCTGATCAGCACGGCTTCAAAGCAAAGACTGTTGATTATCTTGACGGTGACGAGGCAGGCCTGAAAAGTGCTGTACTTCTTATCGAGGGTGAGAATGCCTACGGATATCTTAAAAGCGAATCGGGAGTGCACCGCCTTGTGCGTGTTTCTCCTTTTGATGCTTCCGGCAGAAGACATACATCGTTCGCTTCCCTTGAGGTAATGCCCGAAATGGACAATACCATAGATGTTGAGATACGCCCCGAGGACGTTAAGATGGACGTTTACCGTGCTTCGGGTGCGGGCGGTCAGAAGGTCAATAAGACCTCATCTGCTGTAAGACTTACCCACATCCCTACGGGTATAGTTGTTGCTTCACAGGTAGAGCGCAGCCAGTATCAGAACAGAGACATAGCTATGATGATGCTGAAATCAAAGCTCATTGAGATCAAGGAGCGCGAGCACCTTGAAAAGATCGAGGATATCAAGGGCGTACAGAAGGAGATCGCGTGGGGTGCGCAGATACGTTCCTATGTGTTCATGCCTTATACGATGGTAAAGGATCATCGTACAGGATTTGAAACAGGCAACATCAACGCTGTTATGGACGGCGACCTTGACGGATTCATCAACGCTTATCTGAAAGCTGCAAGTCTTAACAAGCTGAATGATAACTACGATGAGGAATAATAAACGAAAACAGTACAAGACCGGTAATCTTTACCGGTCTCTTGCTTTAGGTGGGTGATTTTATACCCACCTAAAATTTTATCAGCTGTACACTTTTGTCCGAATGTGGTATAATACCATTGCTTATAGCAATACGGGAAAATAAAACATCGCTTGCGGGCGGTAAAGCCTATGATATAAGGAGTGAATTTATGTTAAGAATAATTGCAGGAAGAAGCGGCAGCGGCAAGACTGAGCTTATCCACCGTGAAATATGCAGCCGTGCCGGCAAGGATGATATCGTGCTTATCGTGCCGGAGCAAAGCTCATTTCAGTACGAAAAGAGGATACTCGATGACCTTGGAGCAAAGAAGGCGGCGCTGGTGTCTGTAAAGAGCTTCAAAAGACTATATGATACAATGTGTGAGCTTTACGGAGAAAACAGCGGGAAACACATAGATGAGGGTGTACGCGCCGTTCTTATGAGCATTGCTGCCGAAAGCATTGCGGACAGGCTCGTTATGTATGGCAGCCGCTGCAAAAGGAGCGATTTTGCGGAGCTTATGTCAACGGCGGTAAATGAATTCAAGATGTGCGCTATAACTCCGGAGCAGCTTCAAAGAGCTTCGGAAAAAACCGACAATGAAAGACTTCGCATGAAGCTGAGTGAAAGCGCAGCAATTTACGAGGCTTATAATGCTATTCTCAGCGATACCTACATTGACCCCGATGACGACCTTACACGACTTGAACAGATGCTTGAAAAGCACCCGTACTTTAAAGGCAAGGTAGTTTATTTCGATTCCTTCAACGGATTTTCCGGTCAGGAGCAGCGCATTATAAGGCTTATTCTTGAACAGGCGGATGAGGTGGCCGCTGCTCTTTGCTGCGATGAAAGTCCGTCCGGAATGATAGACGAGTCTGTTTTCAGAGAGCCGGATATCACACTCAGAAAGCTTGCTGCCATTGCAAAGGAATGCGGTGCTGAGGTAAAGGATACAGAGCGTCTGACCGGCCGGCCGAGATACAGGAGCAGTTCTGTAGCGGCAATAGAGGAGTCTGTTTTTCGTTTTGACGGCGACCCGTATTATACCGATGACAATGCTGTTCAGATATACGAGGCCGATGATGAATATGACGAGGTAAGACAGGCTGCAAGGTCGGTCTGTGCGCTTGTAAGGGACGAGGGCTACAGCTACAGCGATATCACCATCATTTTCCGTGACCCGGAAACATACAGGAACATCATAGCCTCAGAGTTCCCGAAGTATAACATACCGTTCTTTATGTCACAGTCACAGCCGCTTGAAGAAAAGGCGCTTATCAGGCTTATTCTCTCTGCGTTTGATATCGTGCATTCATCGTTCAATACGGAAAGCATTATGACATTCCTTAAAACAGACCTGACCTCACTGAACACCGAGCAGGTGTGCAGGCTTGAAAACTATGCCTATATGTGGGATATCAGAGGCATAAGATGGAAATCGCCGTTTACGATGAACCCCGACGGCAATGCAGAGGAGCTTAACGAAAGCGAACTGAAATACATTGAAGAACTGAGGAAGAAGGCCATAGCGCCGCTTGTCGAATTTGCGGAAAAGCTTGCATCGGCAGAGAACGGAGCAGAAATATCAAGGGCAGTGTTCGGGCTGCTTTGCAGAGAAGGAACAGACCGTAAGCTTCAGAAGCTTGCAAAGAGTTTTAGTGCTCCCGAAGAGCTTCACCGCAAGGAAACAGAAGCAAGAATATGGGACATTGCCATGAACCTGCTTGATAAAATGTACACTGTACTGCAAAATACACGCATTGACAGCAGAAGATACCTTGAGCTGCTGAAGCTTATGATACGCAAGAACCCTATTTCGGATATACCGCAGACGCTTGACCATGTTGTTGTCGGTACGGCGGGAAATCTCCGCTCACTTTCGCAAAAAGCGGTGTTTATCCTCGGTGCTCTTGAAGGTGTTTTTCCTGCATATCCTGTTTCTGGCGGGCTTTTCAGCGACAGTGAGCGCAGCAGTCTCCTCGGTATGGAGCTTCCGCTTTATGATTCGGCCTTCGGAATGGCATTGAAGGAAAAGTTCAATGCTTATGCGGCGCTTTCGCTTCCGTCCGAAAAACTGTTCATCAGCCGCTATCTTACGGATATCAAGGGCTCTCATTGTGAGGAATCGGTAATCATCAAGGAGGTAAGGGCGATACTTCCAGATGTAAAAATAAAAAGGCATTACGAGCTTACTCCGCAGGAGCTTTTCTGTACGGATGCCCAGTCCTTTGAGGAATGCGCTTCAAGATGGAGAGAGAGCAGTACGATTTCCGCATCGCTTAAAAAGCATTTTGAAAGTGCTGACGGTTATGCATCGAGACTTTCTGCTATCAGGCGTCTTGTTGATGACGAGCCTTATCATATCACCACACGTGACAGGACGCGGAAGCTTTTTGGAGAGAAAATGAGGCTTTCTGCTTCACAGGTCGAGAGCTATTATCAGTGTCCGTTTCTGTATTTCTGCCGCTACGGTCTGAAAGCATATCCGCGAAAAAAGGCTGATATGAATGCCGGCACATACGGCAGTGCTGTCCATTTTGTTCTGGAGAGCATACTGTCGAAGGAATCTGTTGAGGATCTGCAGGCGTCAGGACGTCAGGAAAGACTTTCGGTCATCAGAAAGTATATAGACGCTTATCTCGAAAGCATAGGAGGCAGTGCAGAGAGGACAAGCCGCTTTATGGCTCAGTTTGCGATCATAGAAAGGAATATACTCATACTCCTTGGCCATCTTATAGAAGAATTCAGCGTGTGCAGCTTCAAGCCTTCTGATTTTGAGCTTGAGATCGGCAATGAAGAGCAGGTGCCCGAATATGAGCTGAGCCTTCCTTCGGGAGAAACGATAAGCATTGTCGGCAAGGTGGACAGGGTAGATACATTCGTAAGCGGCGACAGCAAGTATATCAGGATAATCGACTATAAGACAGGCTCAAAGACTTTTCAGCTCTCGGATGTTATCTATGGCCTGAACCTTCAGATGCTCATGTATCTTTCCATAATTGAGAAGAACGGCGGGAAGCATTTTTCCGATCAGGACAAATACAAGCTTGCTCCTGCGGGAATACTTTATATGCCTGCAACGCCTGAATCAAAGCTTGGTCAGTACGATTCCAGGGAGATACACGAAACAGTGCTGAAGGATCAGAAGTCATCCTTCCGCATGAACGGGCTTCTTATAGACGACCCCAAAATACTCTCAGCTATGGAAAGTGACGGCAAGGGCGTGTTCATTCCCGCAAAGCTCGACAAGGACGGCACACCTGTCAGGTCGGACAAGTATCTTGCTACGCTTGAAACATACGGCAAAATATTCCGATATGTTGACAGGAAGCTCACAGATATGGCTCAGTCGCTGTATGATGGAGAGGTAAAGCGTGAACCGATAAAAAGCAAGTCCGCCGATGCCTGCAAATACTGTGATTACAAGACAGTGTGCGGCTTTGAAAAGGGCAAGCCGTTCAGGAAGAATAAAAAGCTTGAACACAGTGCCGCTATAGAGATCATTTCAGAGGAGGACGGCAATAATGAGTGAAATGAACTTTACTCCTGCGCAGCAGGACGCTATTGATGCTTTCGGAGGTTCTGTCATAGTTTCGGCGGCAGCAGGCTCAGGCAAGACAAGAGTGCTTGTGCAGAGAGTTATCAGGCTGCTTACAGACCCCGAAGCGCCCATAGATGCCGACAGACTTCTTATAGTTACATTTACCAAGGCCGCAGCCGATGAGATGCGCAGCAGGATAGCCGATGCGATAGAAAAAAAGCTTTTTTATGAGCCGAATAATTCACTGCTGCGGCGTCAGCAGGTGCTTGTTGCAAATGCCGATATCTGCACTATACACAGTTTTTGCAGCAGGATAATAAGGGAAAATTTCTATCTTCTTGATGTGGATCAGGATTTCCGCATAATTACAGAGGGTGAAGCCGCCGTTCTGCGCCGCAGGATCCTTTCCGAGATAATAGAGGAAATGCTTGCAAAAAAGGAGCAGGGCTTTATAGCTCTTTCAGAGGTGCTCTCATCGTCACGCTCAGACAGGAACATTGAAAAAACTCTCCTTGATGTATATGACAGAGCGCGTTCACATCCGTTTCCGGATATGTGGCTCGATACTGCTGCCGGATATTACTCTCCGGAAATACCGCTCGAAAATACGGTCTATGCAATGGTCGCACTCAGCAAAGCGGAGGAAGCGCTTAAAGACATGAGGTCAGTGCTTGCTGAGGCGGCCGGCGTGATAGAAAATAATCCTGCCTTCTGCGCAGATACCGCTGCCGCAGGCAAAAAGAAGCTCGATTATCTTTCGGGGTTCGTTTCTGATCTTGGTGAGGGAATTAAAAACCGTGACTGGGACAGCATATCCGATAGTATCAACAGCTTTGCAAAGTTCAAATACATCAAGCCAAGGAGCAAAAAGCTTCCTGTCAGTGAGGAGGAGCTGCTCATCGTTCAGAACGCCTTTGACTATATAGACAATACCGTTAAAAACGACCTGAAACCGATTTTCGGCATAAGCAGAGGATCATATCAGGAGGCGACCGAACAGCTTTTTCCGGCGGTGCTTTCGATGTGCTGCGTGCTAAAGGAATTTGACAGCCGTTATTTTCAGGCGAAGAAGGAAAGGGGAGTCCTTGATTTTTCCGACCTTGAGCACCTTATGCTGAAGCTGCTCATAAACTTCACCGATAACGGGCCGGAAAAAACATCTTTCGCTCAGACTCTTTCCGCTCAGTTTGATCAGATCATGGTGGACGAATATCAGGACACGAATGAAACTCAGGAGCATATTTTCCGCTTCCTTTCGAGGGATGAGACCAACCTTTTTGTAGTTGGCGATATCAAGCAGAGCATTTACCGTTTTCGTGAGGCTATGCCGGAGATATTCAAGCGAAGAAGAAGCAGCAGTACGCTTTATGACAGAAGCTCACCCGTATTTCCGGCAAAGATAATACTTGACAGGAATTTCCGCAGCCGTGAGGGAATAATAGACAGCGTTAATTTTGTTTTCCATACGATCATGTCCGAGAAGGTCGGGGAGATAGAGTACAACGACGAAGAAAAGCTTGCAGTAGGAGCGGTCTATCCTGAAACGGACGAAAGCTCGACCGAAATACACCTCATGGATATAGAGGCTCAGGACGATGATGCTGACGATGAGGACAATCTTTATCAGAGAGAGGCAAGATATATTGCTTCACTGATAAAGGAAAAAGTCAGCAGCGGTATGCTTATCAAGGACGGCGACAAGCAGCGGCCTGCTGCCTACGGTGATTTTGCCGTGCTTATGCGTTTCATCAGCACACACGGTCAGGAATATGCCGATGTGCTCAATTCCTGCGGCGTACCTGCATATATTGATAAGCCGTACAGTCTTTTCGGATGTTATGAGGTAAATATACTGATATCACTGCTTAAAGCTATCGACAACCCGCTCCAGGATATCCCGATGCTTGCTGTGCTGATAAGTCCGGTGTTTGGTTTTACGGCCGATGACCTTGCAGACCTCAGAAACGGATATGAGGGCAAAATGATCTTCAACAGGCTGTGCAGGTGCTGTGAGGATGAAAACGCCGATGCAGATCTTAAAAGCAAATGTGTGTATTTTTATGAAGCCTTTGAAAAGCTCAGAAGGCTTTCCGTTACTGTTTCCTCAGGCAGGCTGCTTGACTGCTTCTTCGAGATGACGGGATACGCCTCAATAATAAGCGCAGCCTCAAACGGCGGGATAAGGATGCATAATATCCGCAAGTTCACAGGCTTTGTAAACGACTACGAAAAGAGCGGCAGAAGCAGCCTTGCTGACCTTGTGCGTCACATAAACTATCTTGAAGAAAACGGCACCGATATTACCGCCGAGGACACTGCGCCGGTGAATTCAGTAAGGATAATGACTGTGCACCACTCTAAGGGACTGGAATTTCCCGTGTGCATCTTGGCCGGAATGAACTCAAAGGGCAATTCCGATTCTGACGAGGTGATATGTCATGCAGGCCTTGGCTTCGGCATGAAAAAGCTTGACAGAGAGGATTTTACAAAATACAATACTCTGCAAAGGAATGTTATATCGGCGTTCAAGGCTGATGAGGAAATAAGTGAGGCAATGCGTGTGCTGTATGTTGCCCTTACAAGAGCAAAGGAAAAAATCATTGCAGTGATATCCTATCCAAAGCTTGCAGCCGACAGCATAGAAAAGAAGATAGCATCGCTTGCATCGGCAATAAGCATGAGCGGCGGCAGGATATCTCCGCTGACTGTAGTCAGTGCCTCCTCTCTTGCCGACTGGATGATGATGTGTGCGCTTGTACATCCGGATATGGATGAGCTGCGCCGTGATGCCGGCCGCAGCTTTCTGCCGACTCTCCCGACCGCTTCGCACTGGGAATATCACCGTGTACGGGCGATTCCGTCTGATAATGCTGCAAAGGAAACGGCAGAAGCCTGTGCGGAGTATGACAGCGGGCTTTGCAGGCTTTTGCAGGAGAGATCAGAGTATGTCTATGCGCATCAGCAGCGCACAAGTATACTTTCAAAGGTGTCTGCATCTGCGCTTGTGCATAATGATACGCTTGATTATCATATTGCCGTTTCACGCCCTGCGTTTATGCAGGAAAGCTCTCTTACCGGAGCTGAAAAGGGAACGGCGGTGCATACCTTTTTGCAATATGCCGATTTTTCTGCACTGGAAAGCGGCTATGAAGCGGAGCTTGAACGTCTTACCGAGGGCGGATTCCTTAGCCCCCAGCAGGCTGAGGCGGTAGAAAAGAATGATATAGCGGGCTTTGTCGGCAGCAGTATATATAAGCACATAAAGAGCTGTGATAAGCTTTTGCGTGAGTACAGGTTTACTGTAAATATAGCCGCATCGGATATCGACCCTGAATATCCCGATGATGAAAGCGTGATATTGCAGGGAGCTATTGACTGCATGATATTCGAGCCTGACGGCATTATCATAGTTGACTACAAGACGGATAAGGTGCATAGTATGTCCGAGCTTAAAAGCAGATATGCACGTCAGCTTCAGCTTTACAAGAAGGCTGCGGATCAGCTTTTTGATATTCCCGTAAAGAAATGCTGCATCTATTCGATACATCTTGCGGACGAAACGGATATCCCCGTAAAGTGATTCATAACATAGAATTCTTCTTCATAAGAATAGGGCATAGAGCCGAATGCTTTGTGCCCTGTTATTTATGTGAGGAGGAACTGAAAATGGATGTATTATCAGCATTGGCGGCCGCTTTGTCATTAGCGGCTGATGCAATGGCGGTGTCTGTGTGCTGCGGGCTGAAAAGCAATGGAAGCTATAAGAAAACCGCATTTATCACCGCTGTTATGTTAGGTGCTTTTCAAATGCTCATGCCTGTCCTGGGGTGGAGCATAGGACGTATCGGCAGCGGCGTGCTGGGCAGCGGGCATAGGATAGCGGCTTTTCTGATACTTCTTCTCCTGGGGATAAAAATGCTCTTTGACGCCAGAAAGGATCAGACGGAGGGTATTGCCGTCATAACCGTAAAGGAGCTTTTGCTGCTTTCTGTTGCAACAAGCATAGATGCCCTTGCCCTTGGTACGGTGCTTCCTGTTGCCGTTAATGCAGATACTCCGCTCAGGCTTGCCTTTGCGGTAATTATGATAGGTGCGGTGACTTTTGTGCTGTCCTTCGGAGGCTTCCATTTCGGCAGGAGCTTCCGCTGTTTCAGACCCGTTCATGCAGAGACAGCAGGAGGGATAATACTTATCATTCTTGGAATAAAGGTGCTTATAGCAGGCTGATATCGGAATAAGTACGCTCTTGGCGCAGAGCAAAATCCCAAAAGATTACAAAACAGAAATTTTTATGAATATTTAATAAATTTATTGATTTTTTATCTTATAATATGCTATAATTATTTTAAGGCAACACCGCACAAAGACCTATCTGTCGGAATGAAAAATGTTCCCATAACTAACACGGGAGCGCAGGCTCTGCGCCGGCGCATCTGCGGCACTATCTTTGTGCGGTATTGCCTTAAAAGGAAAGAGGTGCATGAAAATGGAAGATGAAATGACTGTGAAGCATTCCGAATTCTCCGAGAACAGCAGGGAAAAGCTATCCTTGGAGGAGCAGGTCGATATACTGCAAAAAAAGCTGGAGCAGGCCGAAATGACTGCGACGGATAAGGGTATCGCACTTATCGAGATGACTGCCGGCAGGAACGCTTTGTATCATTCCTTACAGGAAGCTCAGATGCGCCTTGCAGAAGTTACGGGACAGTACGAAAATGATGTTGAGACCTACAAAAGAGAGCTTGATCTCAGGCTTAAAGAAAAGCGGCAGCTTCAGGAGCAGTATGATTCCGTTATTATCAAGGCAAAAAGATACGATGAACTGCAGGAGAGCCTTATCAAGATAAAAATGAAGGCTGAGATGCAGGCGCATGAAATGATAGACGATGCTCAGGAAAAAACTATGGACGCTATCATGCTCATAGACAATATCGAAAAGGAGATGCGGCTTTTCAGGGAGGATCTTACTTTTCTGCGCCGTGATATAAAAATAGGTACGCTTACACTTGACGACAGGCTTGAAAATGTAGATATCCGTCTGACGAAGAACCTTGAAAAGCTCCTTGCAATAAAAGAGAGCTTTTATGTGACGAATTCTCTGCCTATGGACGATCCTGTGCCCGGCACGGGCGATGTGCCTCATATCACCTACCCCGAAGTGATAAACCCTGTCCATGATGAGAATGAAGACGATGACGAGGATCTGTAATGCGCTGTGATGTGCATTATATGTCAAAAGTGCAATAACAAGCGGTCGGGAGACCGCTTTTGTTTTTGTGAAGGGTATTATTTATCCTCACCGCTCATACATATTGTATTGAGGTGAGGAAATGGATAAAATAAGGGTCTATCTGATATGCTCAGCATCGCTTTTGTGTCTGTTCCTTTTCGGAGGACTGCTCTATGCTGCATTCACTGAACCCCGGACTGTTACAACGGCAGTGCAGGAGACAAGTGAAATGCCTGTTATCGTGATAGATGCAGGTCACGGCGGTGAGGACGGCGGCGCAGGAGCCAACGGCGTACTTGAAAAGGACGTTAATCTTGCAATAGCTCTTCGTCTGAGAGATATGCTCACTGTGAACGGATGCAGCGTCGTAATGACAAGGGACAGCGATATTTCGATCTATGACAGCAGCGCAGATACCACACGGGAAAAGAAGGTGTCTGACCTGAACAACAGGGTAAAGATCATCAACAGCAGCAAAAACAATATTCTTGTCAGCATACATCAGAACAAATTCGAGCAGAGCAAATACAGCGGCGCTCAGATATTCTACTCAGAAAACGTTCCTCAGAGCTTCAGACTTGCCGAGGAGATAAGACGTTCTGTTACAGGTCTGCTCCAGCCGGAAAACAAGAGAGAGCTGAAACCTGCGGATAAAAGTATTTTCATACTTTCAAAGGCCGAGGTGCCGGCGGTCATAGTTGAGTGCGGATTTCTGTCTAATGAGGACGAGGCTAAAAAGCTTTCTGATGAGGAGTATCAGAAGCAGATGGCTTTTGCTGTGTTTTGCGGGATAAAAAGCTATATCAGGAATAACAAAGGATGATGAAAATTGGCAGGCTCAAAGCTGAAAAGCCTTTATATATGCTCAGAGTGCGGATATGAGTGTGCAAAATGGTACGGAAAATGTCCGTCATGCGGCGAATGGAACACTCTGAATGAAGAAATAAGAGAAACAGGGAAAGCTTCATCAACACTGAATATACAACGCAAAAAACCATCGTCGGTCCCTGTGCAGATATCAAGGATAACAACAGAGGATGAGCAGAGGTATTTTACCGGACTTAAAGAGCTTGACAGGGTTCTTGGCGGCGGCATCGTCAAGGGCTCTCTCGTTCTGCTCGGCGGCGACCCCGGCATAGGCAAATCGACTATCCTTATGCAGGTTTGCAGCCATTTGGGAAGGATACTTAAAATACTGTATATCTCAGGTGAGGAATCAAAGCGTCAGATCAAGCTCAGGGCTGAGCGTTTAGGTGTGAACAGCGATAATCTCTATGTAATGACGGAAACGGATGTTGAGGTCATTGCCGATCAGATACAGACCGACTCGCCCGATCTTGTGATGATCGACTCGATTCAGACGATGAATTTCAAGGAGCTCAGCTCATCGCCCGGAAGCGTTACGCAGGTAAGGGAGTGCACAAATATACTTATGCGTACCTGCAAATCACTTGACATTCCGTGTGTTGTGGTCGGTCATGTAAATAAGGACGGTGCTATTGCAGGCCCTAAAGTGCTTGAACATATCGTTGATGCAGTTCTGTACTTTGAGGGCGATAAGCAGATGTCATACAGGATACTTCGTGCCGTCAAGAACCGTTACGGCAGCACAAACGAGATCGGAGTATTCCAGATGAACGACGACGGACTCTCCGAGGTGGAGAATCCGTCGCTGATGCTGCTTTCGGGCAGACCTAAGAATGTTTCGGGTACCTGCGTTGCCTGCACGATGGAGGGCAGCCGTCCGATACTTGCAGAGATACAGGGTCTTGTCACAAACTCAGGCTACGGCAATGCAAGGAGGATGTCTACGGGATTTGATTACAACCGTATGTCGATGCTGCTTGCTGTGCTTGAAAAGCGCTGCGGCTATTTCTTTTCGAGCCTTGATGCCTATGTCAACGTAATAGGAGGTCTGCGGCTTGACGAGCCGGCAACCGACCTTGCACTTGCGCTTGCGCTTGTCAGCAGCCTGAAGGATATCGTTGTGTCGGAAGACCTTATAGCATTCGGCGAGGTTGGCCTTACAGGAGAGATAAGAAGCGTCAATCACGCATCGCAGCGCGTAACAGAGGCTGCACGCCTTGGCTTCAGGCGCTGTATTCTTCCGTATCACAATCTGAAATCGCTCAATCTGCCAAAGGACTGTGAGATAGAAGTAATTGCCGTGCGAAATATCAGAGATGCTGTCGCCGCTCTGGGCGGCTGAGTATCTGTGAGGTGCTTTCGGGTCTGATGCAGTGTATGCAGCCTGTGCTGCTCTGATCGGTTACTGCTGAGGCCGTATCGAGAGTACACCTGCCCTCAGCCTGATGGATGCATCTTTCTGTACATGGTATCAGCGTCATACTATCACTCTTTTCGCTTGTTTTGTAATAGTATGTCCGTGGAGCCGCAAATTATACTGTTGATAATAAAAATGGACTTACGGTGAATCAATTCTTATTTGGGGTAATGCTTTATGAATACAAAAACAATGGACGGTATTATGTTTGCGAATATGATAAGGGGAGGCGCCGCCACGCTTTCCGCCAACAGGCAGGCAGTCAACGACCTGAATGTTTTTCCTATCCCTGACGGAGATACCGGAGACAATATGTTTATGACGATAGATTCCGGTGTGGCTGCCCTGTGCAACGATGATTACCCGTCGCTTTCAACAAGCGCTTCAATAGTGGCTCAGGGTATGCTCTTGGGTGCAAGGGGAAATTCGGGCGTTATTTTGTCGCGCATATTTTCGGGAATATCAAGAGGGCTTGAGGGCGTTGAGCAGGCAGATGTAACTCTGCTTGGCAAGGCGTTTGAATCCGGAATAAGCGAAGCCTACAGCGCCGTTTCCACTCCTGTAGAGGGAACGATACTTACCGTTTATAAGGATGCGGTGCGCTATGCAGGCTCTAAGATAAAGATTGACAGCACTATAGAAAGCTATTTTGATAACTTCATGTCAGAGCTGAAGCGTTCACTTGAAAGAACACCGGAGCTGCTTGACGTGCTCAGGAAAGCCGGCGTTGTAGACAGCGGCGGAGCAGGCTTTATCTATATTGTTGAGGGTATGCAGAATGCACTGAACGGCAAGCTTCCGGATGCCGGAAATTCAGGATATATCCGTCAGAAGAGTATTGACTTTTCTGCATTTGATGAAAACAGCGTGCTTGATTACGGCTACTGTACAGAGTTCCTTCTCAGGCTTCAAAGGTCAAAGACAGACCTTGAAGGATTTGATCTTGAAGGCCTGCGCAGCTATCTGAACAGCGTTGGCGATTCTGTTGTACTGTTCCGTGAAGGCACTATCGTCAAGGCTCATGTCCATACGAAGAAACCCGGCGATGTGCTCAATCACTGTCAGCAGTTCGGCGAGTTCCTTACAACAAAGATAGAGAATATGTCGCTCCAGCATAATGAATCTCCGGGTATGCAGAAGATCGGCACAAACAAAGAGATCCCGCGCAAGCCATACGGCATTGTAAGTGTTGCGGCAGGCAGCGGCATAAAGGATATGTTTATGTCTGTAGGCTGTGACGCGGTCGTTGACGGCGGACAAAGCATGAATCCGTCTGCCGAGGATCTTATCTCTGCATTCAGGCGGATAAATGCAGAAAAGATACTTGTTTATCCCAATAACGGAAATATTATCCTCACGGCTCAGCAGGCAGGAACGCTGTACAGGGATGCAGAGATAATCATTATCCCCAGCAAAACCGTAGGCGAGGGCTATGCTGCGATATCTATGCTTGATACCGAAAACAAGACTGTTGATGAGATAATCGAAGAACAGAAGGAGATAATCTCCGGCGTTATAACAGGCATAGTTTCCCGTGCAGTAAGAGATACAAAGCAGGACGGCCTTGACATACGCAGGGATGATTACATCGGGTTTGTTGACGATAGGATAAAGTCGGTCGCCGCAGACAGGAGCAGTGCCCTGAGTGAGCTTGCAGAAAGCCTTGACGCATCATCATTCGATATCATCATAATGATCTGCGGGGACAGTATTTCACAGGAAGAGGCCGATTCTGTCTATAGGGAGTTTTCGGCAAAATACAAATATCAGGATGTAATAATGATAGACGGAAAACAGCCGATCTATGATTATATATTGATACTTGAATGACAGGAGGTCAAAAAATGTTAGTGCTTTTTACCGATACCGATACCGACATTACACTCAAGCAAGCAAAGGAGTATGGCTATCATTTGATAAGTATGCCCTACAGCGTTGACGGCAAGGAGGTATATCCCTACGAGGATTTTGAGGAATTTGATTCACACGCCTTTTATGACACACTCAGGAACGGCGTTCTGCCAAAGACCAGCGGTATCAGCATAGAAAATTACCGCAAGTATTTCGAGCCGCATTTCAAGAATGGTGACGATATACTTTATGTCCATTTTTCAAGGGCAATGACGGCTACCTTCAACGCTATGGATATAGCAGTTAAGGAGCTGCTTGAAAAATATCCCGGAAGAAAGTTCTATGCCATCGACACCAAGGCCATTACCATACTCAGCCTTAATATCGTTCTTGAGATAGGCGATATGTACAAGTCGGGCAAGACTGCTGAGGAAATACTTGACTGGGCAAAAAGAGAGGTAGACAAGTTTGCGGTATACTTCTTTGCGGATGATCTGAAATTCTTCAAGGCAAGCGGACGTGTGAGCGGTCTTGCCGGAACTATGGGCACTCTTTTAGGCATACGCCCGATCATACATATCAGCGATGAGGGCAAGATGGTCAACATCGGCAAGGAGAAGGGCAGAACAAAGGCTCTTGCAAGACTGATACAGTATGTTGATGAGCTTGGAGAGGATATCAGGGATCACAGGATAATCGTCGGTCAGAGCGATGCGCCCCAGCTTGTTGAGGAAGCTGTAAGAATGCTGAAGGAAAAATTCGGTGATGACCTTAATATAATTACCTGCGATGTCAACCCTACAGCCGGAAGCCACTGCGGACCGTCAACCGTAGGTATCTGTTTCCACGCAAAGCACAGATAAATATTTTTAATAATAACGCTCCCCATACAGTATTTCGCATACGGGGAGCGATCTTTTTTCCTATGCGCTTTTTCTTACGGAGCACAGACTTTTAATCAGCCGTTCGGGTGTGAATATTTCGTTTCCGTCACTTGCGCTTGCGGGAATGAGCCTTGCAAGCGACCTGACTCCTGCCAGCGTATATAATGCCGAAAGGAAATACATATCTTCAATACCGTCAGGCAAGAGCGCAAGGTACTTGTACGGTACCTTGACGGAATAATCCCATAGTACGGTATATTTTGTTGATATCAGCGGCTTTTGCGGAGAAAATACAAGGCATCGTGACGGCAGCGGCATAGTCCTGTCAATAGCGCATGATGTGACAGCTATATCACGCTGCGCAAGCTGTTCGGGATCATTGCTTACAGTAAGTACAAGCCCTTTTTCATTAAGCAGGTTGTCTGCGAATACCTCATAGTATTTCGGCATATCCGTCACAACGGTCAGATCGGGAAATATATCGAGAAGCTGTTCCGCCGTTTCCGGATGTTCGCCCATAGGATCATAATAGGCGGATTTTATACCTGAAACAATATGCTCGTTACCGCTGAACATATTGCGCAAAAAGCTTGTTATCATTGTCAGACAGAAATCATTGTTCTCGAAGCGCTTTACTCCGCTGTCGCTCAGGTCCGTGTCTTTATCGCAGAGCACGACCTTTTTTGTGCCTGCCATATAGGGAAAAAGCTTCCGGTATCTTATTCTGCCACGCATAGCCGTATAATTCATTTGCAGTACGGAAATGTGATTTTTCTTCCTTATTCTTGCGTCGATCCGGTAGGGAATAAAAAGTGAGTGTATTTTTTCTGCAATACTTTTGCACCTGCATCTTTCTACATTCAGGGAAACTATCATACCGTCACCGCCTTTTCGTATTTGATAAAATATATGCATCGGAGCAGGAAATAATACTAAGAACAGGCAAAAAGATCCCCGGCCATGAAGCGTTATCTTCACGGTCGGGGAAAGGCTTATCGGTTGTCCATAGTGTCGCTTGCGTTGTCGGCAGCGTTTTCGACTACGTTTCCGGCATTGTCTGCAATATTGGACACAGTGTTGCCGATATTGCTTGCTGCGTTGGAAACGATGTTTCCTGCGTTGCTTGTGATGTTTGAGGCGGTGTTTCCGATGTTATCGGCGGCATTGTTGATGGTATCTCCGATATTTTCGACTGCATCGCCGGCTCTGTTAGTGGGCGTTTCTGCTCCGTCATTGTCACCGATGATCCCGTTCCTGTCTGTAACGATACCGTTGTTGACAGGCTCATTCGATACGTAATAACCGTTTGCGGCGTTTGGTATCTCAGATGCGGAAGCATCATTGATGTCGGGACGGTTTTCTTCGCTGCCCTTGCAGCCGGTAAGACAAAGCGCTATAACAGCTGCTGCAAAGAATATCAGAAGCTTGTTTTTCATGCTGTTACTCCTTAAAGATCATACTGATTCCAAGGCTTTAGCGGTAATGCGTTACAAAGCGCATCACATACAGAAAAAAGCCTACGGGATTATTATCTTCATCAGATCACAGCATATTACTGTAAAATTCTGGAGCAGCGCTGTATAAGGTAAAAAAATCTTTCAAAAGCATGGTGCATTGCTACGGTGTCCGGCAGACATAAGCACCGGTGCGTATTTTCATCAAAGCAGATGTGCTCTGAGCTCCTCGCCTGACTGTGTGCAGAGATATGCAGGCGGCACGTCAAATACTGTCCTGCAGCCTGTCTGACCTTCATCGGCCATTCTCTTTACGGCACGTGCATAAGCTATGAGTACGCTTGTTGTGAATTCAGGGTTGGAATCAAGTGTCAGCCTGTATTCGATAATGTGCTTGTTCTCCTTGTTGACGCCTGTTTTGCCTGATCTGAACACAAAGCCGCCGTGAGCCATTCCGCTGTGCTCTTTTGCGAACTCTTCCTCGTTGATGAAATGAACTATGGTATCATAATCTGCGAAGTAGTTGGGCATTTCCTTGATCTGTCTTTCTATCTCGGCAGCGTCTGCGCCTTCTTCAAGCACAACAAAGCATTCTCTGAGGTGCTTTTCTCTTGTGGTGAGATTGGGATCCTCGCCGTTTCTTACAGCTTCGAGAGCTGATTCTATTGGTATAGTGTACTGCTTTGCGTTCTTGACGCCCTTGATCCTGCGCACAGCGTCCGAGTGTCCCTGGCTTACGCCCTTGCCCCAGAATGTATAGTCCTTGCCGTCGGGAAGGATAGCGTTTGCATATACCCTGTTGAGAGAGAACAGACCGGGATCCCAGCCTACTGAGATCATGCCGACATGACCGCTCTGCTTTGCAGCCTCGTCAACATTTTTGAAGTGCTCGGGCACCTTTGCGTGAGTATCAAAGCTGTCGATAACATTGAACATTGCTGCATACTTAGGTGTCTGTACAGGAAGGTCTGTTGCGCTGCCGCCGCAGAGGATGAGCACATCTATCTTGTCCTTCCAGTTTTCGATATCGTTAACGCTTACAACAGGAACGTCCTTTGTGAGAATATTGACGCCTGCGGGGTCGCGTCTTGTAAAAACTGCGACAAGCTCCATGTCTTCTGCTGCTGCAACAGCGATCTCGGTACCTCTGCCAAGATTGCCGTAGCCTAAAATTCCAATCCTTGTTTTCATGGTCAAAACTCCTTTGTTCTTTTTATAATAATAGTATAAGAACATTTTTTCTTCATGTCAATAAAAAATTTTATAAAACGGCCCTTTTTGGGATATTTTATAGAGATTTTTTCCGCAAAAGATGGTATAATCATTAATATAACGATTCAGTCCTGCATAATGCGGCAAAAATGCACCATTATCCCGCTGAAGGCAGAATGTCATTCCGGAAATGACAGCGGCGCCGTGCGTGAAAACCGGCATCCGGACAAAATGCAGGATTTTGATCGGGATTATTCATATTGCGAAAAAATCAAACGGAGGAATGAAAATGAAAATAGCGCTGTGCATTGACGACAAAAACGGCATGACCTTCAACAAGCGCCGTCAGAGCAGAGACAGAGTTCTGATCGATGATCTTGTAAAGCTTTGCAGCGGAAGCAGACTGCTTATGAACAGCTATTCAGCGCCGCTTTTTGCAGACTATCAGGACAGTATTGAAGTCAGGGAGGATTTTCTTGACGCAGCAGGTGAGGATGATATCTGTTTTGTCGAGAATATTGATCTGCTGCCCTACGAGAATATGATAACCGGTATTATTCTTTACCGCTGGAACAGGCACTATCCGTCCGACCGTAGGCTGACTATCGACCTTTCGGGATTTCAGCAGGCGTCTGTCTGTGAATTTGCAGGCAGCTCACATGACAATATAACAAGAGAGGTGCTTACAAAATGAAAAAACGCAGAAGAATAAACATACTTGCACTTATACTTTCTATAGCGGCTGTGCTCGTAATGCCGTCCTGTCAGTCGGCGGTGAACGATTTCAAGCAGGTTGTCAAGGATGTATTCACATCATCCGAAAGTCAGGAGAGCAGGGAAGGTTCTGACAGTAAGGCGGCTCCGTCGCCTGCACCGGGCAGCAGCTATGATTTGAGCAGCATACCTGATTATGACGGAATACCCTATGTTGAGATAAACAACAACGTGCCGTTTTTTGACAGCTCTGAGTACACAACAAAAGCCTTTGAGAGCTACAGTGAGCTTGATGCTCTTGGACGCTGCGGAGCCGCTTATGCAAATGTCTGCAAAGAAACGATGCCGACCGAAAAAAGAGGGGATATCAGCAAGGTAAAGCCTACCGGCTGGCAGAGCGTGAGATATGATTTTGTTGACGGCAAATCGCTTTACAACCGCTGCCACCTTATAGGATATCAGCTCACGGCGGAGAATGCCAACGAGAAGAATCTTATCACGGGCACGAGGTATCTTAATGTTGACGGGATGCTGCCGTTTGAAAATATGATCGCCGACTACGTAAAGGAAACAAAAAACCATGTGCTCTACAGGGTAACTCCTCTGTTCGAGGGAGATGAGCTTGTTGCCCGCGGAGTTGAGATGGAGGCTTATTCTGTTGAGGACAACGGTGACGGCGTGAGCTTCAATGTATATGCGTACAATGTTCAGCCGGGAGTTGTGATCGACTACGCAACAGGAAAGTCACGTCTTGCGGATGAATCGCAGGCCTCAGCGGATGAGGAACAAAAAACCTATGTTATCAATACAAATAATAAAAAGATACATCTTCCCGAATGCAAGTCGGCCGGTTCGATAAAAGAAGAGAACAAAAAGATATACACCGGAACATTATCTTCTCTTATAAGTCAGGGATATACACCATGCGGCAGCTGTCTTTCTCAGTGAACCATAGGTAAAAAATGAGCACACTCACTCAGACGGAATCATCTGTGAGTGTGCTTTCTTTTTCTTCTTTGAAAATAATATTTCTGCTCCTGTATTCGGTGCACAGCCTGTCAAGTGCAGCGGCAAGCTCGTCCTTGCTCTGGACGTCAACTTTTTCGTCACCGAAAAACAGTGCGATATCCGATACGATGCTTTTTATCCTGTCCTGCGCAGGGCGTTCTGCCATCAGCTGAAGAAAACGCTCATCATCCTCAACAATCAGCAGGTTCGGGTCTGTTCCGAAAACCGCTGCAAGCTTCTGTACCGTTTCTTTTTTGCGCGGCAGCTTTTTGTCTTTTTCGTAATAAACATAGGTGCGCAGGCTTATACCTGCCGCCTGTGCTGTCTGCTGCTGTGTCAGCTTCACAAGCTGACGGTATTTTCTGCATTTTTGTCCGAATGTCATAGCGGTATGCTCCTTTACGCAGAGGATGGTTATCCGATTGCAAAATGTACAGCCGTATGATATAATTGTATCACTAAAAACCGAAAGGATGGATGTATCTGTGAATATCAGAGTAGGACACGGCTACGATGTCCATAGATTTGCCGAAAACAGAAAGCTTATTCTCGGAGGTGTTGAGATACCATACGAGAAAGGTCTGCTTGGCCATTCCGATGCAGATGTGCTTGTTCATGCGATAATGGATTCGCTTCTGGGTGCTGCCGCTTTAGGAGATATCGGCACACATTTTCCGGACACCGACCCTGCATACAGCGGCGCAGACAGCGTTATGCTGCTGAAAAATGTCTGTGCGCTGATAGCTGAGAAAGGCTATTCGATTTCAAACATTGATGCAACTGTTATTGCACAGAAGCCGAAATTAAAGCCATATATAGCTCAGATGCGCGCTGTGCTCGCAGAAGCTATGAGGCTTGATGAGGACTGCATAAGCATTAAGGCAACTACAGAAGAAAAGCTTGGATTTACAGGCAGGCTCGAAGGGATATCGGCCCACTGTGTATCGCTTATATTCAGCACGACTGCATGAAAATATGATATCCTGCGGATATCAGAACATCCCCGAAAGCAGAACCAAGGCTTTCGGGGATGTTTTAAGCTTTTATATTCTTACAGGAATATTTTTGCCTGCAAGATAGCTTTTGAGATCACCGATCGCTATCTCTCCGAAGTGGAAAAGCGAAGCCGCAAGCACTGCATCGGCCTTGCCTTCGGTGAATGCATCATAGAAGTGTTCAAGCTTTCCTGCGCCGCCTGATGCGATCACGGGTATGCCCACATTTTCGGAAACGGCTCTTGTAAGTTCAAGATCATAGCCGTTCTTCTGGCCGTCACAGTCCATGCTTGTGAGGAGTATCTCTCCGGCGCCTCTCTTTTCGGCTTCGATCGCCCATTTGAGCGCATCCTTTCCGGTGTTTATCCTGCCGCCGTTGATAAAAACATCCCATCCGCTGTTGTCGTCACGGCGTTTTGCGTCTATCGCGGTTACAACACACTGACTGCCGAATTTGTAAGCTGCTTCATTTATTATTTCCGGTCGGTGCACAGCAGCGGAATTGACAGATACCTTGTCTGCGCCTGCTCTGAGTATCGCTACAAAATCATCTACAGTCCTTATGCCGCCGCCTACCGTGAACGGAATGAAAACATTATCCGCTACTGCCTTGACGATATCAACTATTATATTCCTCGCATCGCTCGATGCGGTAATATCAAGCAGCACTAATTCATCAGCGCCCTCTTTGTCGTAGATCTTCGCGCACTCTACGGGGTCTCCTGCGTCTCTGAGGTTTACAAAGCTTGTGCCCTTTACTACCCTGCCGTTTTTTACATCAAGGCAGGGTATTATTCTTTTTGCGTACATTTCAGTTACCTCCTGCTGTTTCAGCAAAATTTCTGAGTATCTGCAGGCCTACCTTGCCGCTCTTTTCGGGATGGAACTGCATTGCATAGATGTTGCCGCAGCTTACGGAAGCATCTATCAATGTGCCGTAGGTCGTGCGGGATGATACGATGCTCTCGTCATCAGCCTTCAGATAATAAGAGTGTACGAAATAAACATAGGGTTCGCCCTCGATGCCCTTGAAAAGTGCGTCATGCTTTCTGATATCAAGAGAGTTCCAGCCCATGTGAGGGATTTTAAGAGTGTCGTCTGCATTCGGGATCTTTGTAATGCTGCCCTTCAGCAGGCCAAGACCCTTTGCTCCGGGGCTTTCCTCGCTTGCATCAAAGAGAAGCTGCAAGCCCAGACATATCCCTAAAAGCGGCTTGCCTGTTTTTACGAATTCAAGCACTGCCTCGGCAGCACCGGAACGCTCCATGCAGTCCATAGCATCACCGAAAGACCCGACTCCCGGCAGTATAGCGCCGTCAGCTTTAAGAAGCTCCTCCTTCTTGTCGGTTATAAAATTCGGACAGCCGATAAAGTTGAGCGCTTTTACAACGCTTTGCAGATTGCCTGCACCGTAATCAATAACTGCGATCATTTTTTCCACCTGTTTCCTTTTAAAAAGTACAAATAGATTATATCACGATCGGAAATAATAAGCAATAACAAAAATAAGTGCAGCTGAGGAAATCACCGCATGATCATGCTGACAAAAAATGTAATTATCTTTTTGAAGGATAATGTGATATTTCCGGTGTTATGTCAAATAATAAAAAGGGAGATGAGTGAAATGAAGAAATACGTTTACTTATTAATGTCCACGCTCCTGCTTGTCGGTGTGATATCAATGTCAGGATATATGATAAACGGCAGCGATACAGGGGTAGAGGTAACTGTTCTTGCAAAGCATAGTGTTGACAATACGATAACCGCAAACGGCAAGCTGCAGTACCGCAGCGGAAAGCAGGTCAGGTCAAAAAATGCGGGCGTGATGGAAGCATTTAAGGTAAAAAGCGGCGATAATGTAAAGCAGGGCGATGTGCTTTACTCCTTCTACAAAATTGACGACGCCTACACGGCGCTGATATCTCAGTATACGGGGGCAGGCAGCATAGAGGCACTTATTGGCACTGCTTCAAAATATACCTCTGCCTCAGACCTGATAGCCGAGCTGAAAAAATATTGTCCTGTTGAAACAGTAAGGTCTGAATACGACGGCAGGGTCAGCAGCATAAAATACAAGCCTGATGAGCCGTTTGAGAAAAATGCCGTGATAATGCAGATAAGCGAACAGCATACCCTTGAAGTGCCTGTGAATATCAGCGAAAACTATATCGGCAGCATAAGCAGGGGACAAAAAGCCGAGGTGAGCTTCAATGCGCTTCCTGAAAAGACGTTCAGCGGAACCGTCACAAAGCTTGCAGATGAAGCTTCCGTTACGAGCGGGCTTACAGGAAAGGAAACAACGGTCGAGGTTACTGTTACACTTGACAGCAGCGATGATGAGCTTAGGGTCGGGTACAGTGCGGTATGTACTATCAGGCTTTCAACGGACGAGGACGTGCTTGTGCTGCCTTATGACCTCATTCGCTCTGACGAGGGCGGCGACTATGTTTTTGTTGCCGAAAAGAACAAGGCGCGAAAGCGGTATATAAAGACCGATAAGGAATATAAGGACGGCATCCGCGCAACAGAGGGTGTTTCTCAGGGTGATGCCGTAATAAACGACAGTGAAGGTCTTTACGACGGGCAGAAGATAACTATTATAAAACGGACGGTGCAGACGAATGATTGATATGATGATAAACTCCTTCCGCATACTTTTCCGTAAAAAAACAAGGACATTGCTGACGCTGCTCGGTATCATGGTAGGAGTAGCATCTGTAATAATAATAAATAACATCAGTCAATGCGGCAGCAGTGCGCTTTCGTCTGAGATAGATGAGCTTGGAATGGGCGGTCTTTCGGTTATGCTGAAAAATCAGTCAGCTCCGCTGGCGGAAGAAGAGCTGAGTGCCATAAAGTCGCTCTCGTATGTGGAATATGCTATGCCGCTTATGTTTGAATCTACCGATGCATATATCCATCAGGAGAAAAGCCCGGTGTATCTCTGGGGTATAGACAAGAGCGCAAAGGATATGATAAACCTGACGCTTATTCACGGAAGGTTCATCAATTCTTCGGATATTTCCTCATACTCGAAATGCTGTCTTATTGATCATAAGCTTGCCGAGAACTGTTACGGCAGCGACAACGTGACAGGCAAAAAGCTCATAATAAACAGCGGCGGCTCCGGCTGTGAATACAAGATCGTAGGCGTTGTCAGGACAGGCGGCGGAATACTTGAAAACATGATGGGAAATTATATCCCGACCTTTTTGTATGTCCCTTATACTACATTGCAGGCAAGTCTCAATACGGGCAATTTTACTCAGATAGCCGTAAGGGTAAAGCCGGATCACGACAATGATATCGCAGGGGAGAACATCATCAGAACGATAGAGCGTGTCACCAACCTGAAGGGTGCATATATGGTAACGAATCTTTCCAAGCAAAAGGAGAATATCGACAATATTATTGATATTTTTACTATAGTGCTCACAAGCGTCGGTATAGTTTCTCTGCTTGTTGCAGGACTGAGCATAATGAATGTGATGCTTGCATCGGTCACGGAGCGTACACGTGAGATCGGCATAAAAAAGGCGCTGGGTGCGACAAAGCGTATGATCGTTACCGAATTTATGTTTGAGTCGCTTGTTCTTACGCTGATAGGTGCAGCGGCGGGCATAGTCATAGGCACAGCGTTATCACTTATCGGAGCAGGAATCATCGGCTTGACGCTTGTGCCGAGAGTTGATATAATCATTACTACAGTATTATTCTCCTTGGCGGTGGGCGTTGTATTCGGCATCTATCCTGCAATGAAAGCGGCAGGGCTAAAGCCCGTTGATGCGCTGAGGAGCTATTGACGGAAGTGGACAAAATGAAGGAAGAATTTATTATATCTCCCAATCTCCCGCAGGGGAGGGCGAGCCTTGTGCTGATGTCCGGCAGGAGACCGGCCGCGGCTGAGGAGCTTTCAAGACTTGGAATAAGACGGACAGACCCCGGACGTCTTGAAGGTATAAGCGGAGCTGAGGGTTATCATGCGGATATGAGCTTTTGTCACATCGGAGGGAACAGGCTGTTTTTTGCATCAAACGGTGATCCTTCTGCCGTGAGCCGGCTTTCGTCTGAGGGGTTCAGCCTGACTACTGCGGACAGTCCCGTAACGGCAAAGCGGCCGTCATTGAATGTATGCATTATCGGAAATAAGGTGCTGTGTGATACAAGAACAGCCGATGAGGAGCTTTTGCGGCTGCTGAGCGGGGAAGGGCACAAAGTTTTGCACACGAACCAGCGATATACCCGGTGTTCCTCTGCCGTATTGGGAGATAATACGATAATAACCTCGGATCCTTCTGTTTATGCGCTTTGCAAGGAGAACGGGATCGACGTATTGAAAATATGTCCGGGCTATATTGAGCTTGACGGTTACGAATACGGGTTCATCGGAGGGTGCTGCGGCCTGCTGTCGCCGGACACTCTTGCATTCAGCGGCAGGATCGGGCTTCATCCTGATTATGAGAATATACGTTCATTTGCAGGGGAGTACGGCATTGAGCTGCTGTCGCTTTCGGATGAACCGCTGTATGATGTCGGCGGCATAATAGCACTCAAAGCGTTTGGCACTGATGATTTCGTATGATTTTTGATCGCCGAAGTCCAAGCCTGATATGCCCATTATTGAAACACTGAATATTCATACTAATTCCTGATAAAAAGCAGACAGTTTTTGCGGTCTGCTTTTTATCAGGAATTAGTATCAGCCGTGAAGATCAACAGACCTGTTTGATAACCTTCATAAAGCCGTCTGAACATTATTTTTCCGTCATCGTCTGATGAAAAAATTCTTGTCCATACGAAATTTTCCGGTTATCAAACAGGTCTGTTAGTTATTGATTATTTTTCTGTGCGTTTTTTTCTGAGTATGACTGCAAAGGCTGTGCCTGCTGCAAATGTCATTAACAGAACGATCATCCAGGGAGCACTGCTGTCACCTGTTGCAGGCTCTTTTCCGGGATTGGGTAATATCTGAGAGGATTCCTCAGAAGGCTCTTCGGAGGGCTCTTCGCTCGGTTCCTCAGAAGGCTCCTCGGAGGGTTCTTCGCTCGTTTCCGCGGAAGGCTCCTCGGAGGGCTCTTCGCTTGGTTCCTCAGAAGGCTCTTCGCCTGCAGAATAGAACTCGTCTACAAGAGCGCCAAGATTATCTACATCATATAAGTCAGAATAATCAACGGTTTCAGTACCGTCCTCGTTGGTGATTTTCTTTGTCAGGTCATAATCTACATCTACACCTAAGTCGGAATCCTTACCGTCCTTTGAGATTGATTTCATATAACCGGACATGGAATATAAAAAGCTTTCGGGATGTGAGAATATTCCAAGCACACAAGAGCCGCCGCCGCTTGTTTCTCCAAGTACAGCAATGCCCTCATCCTTTGCCATAATGGGAAGCAGATTTCCGCAGGAGAATGAGAATTTCGATGTAAGTATTCCGAAGTTCAGGTCATACTCAACATCCTTGTCATTGTCGTCATAGATACCGTCCATGTTTACGTCTACGTCATAGTTGGCCACGACAATATTTCCTGTAAGAGTGTTCAAATATCTGAATTGCTGCACATTGGATCGATACTTGCTGCTGGTTATTATTGACATAATATAATTGACAACATCGCTGTTGCCGCCGTTGTTGCATGAGATATCAATTATAAAATTCCTGATACCGTTTTCTACGGCATAGTCAATAGACCATTTAAAGGCGTAAGCGGAGTCGTTGTCAAATTTGTCGAACACAAAAACACCTGTATCGCCATTCCTGATAAATGAAATTCCGGAATCGCCCTCCCAGCTCTTTACAAGCTCGAAAGCACTGTATTTTTCTTTTCTCAGATCCTTGATATTATTGCGCTCCATTTCCCTTGAATTTGGATTCATCAGCGCAAACTGAATACCTATTGAGATCAACGGATCATTATTTAAATATTCCGTCAACTCAGCCATGCAGGCAGAATCAGGATATTTGGAAAGCTCTGCGAAGGGTAAATAATGAGTGGTATGTCCGCCGTCTTCAAAAGAATTATTGAGCGCAGCCATAGCAACGATAAAGCCGACCAGGCTTTCTGATTTAATGATCTCCTTTATATGCCTTGTTACGTCGTTAAGTTCATCAAGAGCCTTGTCAAATCCCTTTTCATCAATAAGTGAAGCAATGGCAGCCTTAGAGGGTCTGCCGTAGAAATAGTCAACATTGAAGCAAAGGTTGTTGTATGTGTATTCTATCATTTCCGGAGTGCGGACTGTTTTTTCAAATACAGAGCTCTTATCAATATAGGAGCCTTTCATAGCTTCATCTAAGCTGTGAATGAAGTATATGCTTCCGTCCAGGTATTCTCCGCCGTTATAGGTGTTAACAAACAGGTTGCTGATCGTTGTCAGCGGGAAGTATACCTTATCATCGTCTTCGATGAGATCAATGCCGTATTTGCCGTAATCAAGTGTGAGGCTTTTCTTTTCTCCTTCAATATCATTGTCTTTCTGTCTGACATAAAGAGAGGCCATATCGGTGCCTTCGAGGGCAGACTTGGCATTGCTGAAATCTTCAAAGGATTCAAAGTAGACCGTATCTGCATCGGGATCGATCACCATAGTTCCTTTTGAATTAGCAACGGTGTAGGTGCCGTCTTCGTTCTTAGCTTCTGTGAAGCTGTCAACAAAGACAGTTTCGCAGTAATCAACAACATTGATATATGGCATATCAGGAAGCTCAGCGGTAAACAGACACTCAACAGTAAAGCTGTCGTCCATACTGTAGCGGTAGGCCGTGATACCTCTTTTTTCGAGCGCACTGCCCAGCGTTATCGGGGGAACGCTGTCATCCGTTTCTGCCAGGACCGTCATTGGTGCCGACAAGCTAAGTATCATAGCGGATGTTACCATGATACTGATGGCTTTTAGCTTTTTTTTCATAATATCCTCCTCAAATATTATATTTTTTATCTATTATAAAATAATATCACGCAAAAATCAATAGGCTGACAAAAATAAGAAAATAGAGCTTTCGCGCTTTAGCGAGTGCTGCTAAAAGGGTATACCGCAACAATTTGCTAAAGATCGAGCGCCCTGTTTCTTGGATACAGTTTATATATATCCGCACCCCTAAGACAAAGCTCAGGGTCATATTCAAGACCTATATCAAAGGAAGATGATCTGTATTTGTTCGTTCCCTCCGTGCTGTCGGATATCAGCGGAACACTGAACGTGCGATTTTATTTACAAATGTTACATTGCAAAGTATATTTTCAGGATTTTTTTAGTTAAATAAAAATTCTTTGCATCTTGACACCGCTATAAAAATGTTGTACATTGTTATATGTTAAAAAATAAATCGGAGCGGCAGTCTGCCGCCCCGCCATTCGGCTATGAATTTTTTCTTTTGACCTTCAATTTTGCCGCAATCCGCATCGAAAGGATAATGATAAATATATGGATCCGAATTACAATCGTAACCGTCCGGAATCAGGACAGTATAATTATAGACAGCCGCATAACACACAAAACGGTACAGGCAGACCTCAGCAGCCAAGACAGCCGTATAATGCGCAGAACGCAGCAGGCAGACCTCAGCAGCCAAGACAGCCGTATAACGCGCAGAACACAGCAGGCAGACCTCAGCAGCCGAGACAGCCGTATAACGCGCAGAATACAGCAGGCAGACCTCAGCAGCCGAGACAGCCGTATAACGCGCAGAACACAGCAGGCAGACCCCGGCGTCCTGATCAGGCCGCAGCAGAAGAGGATATAATGCGCAGCAGCTTTATCAGATATAAGCAGAAAAAACGCCGCCGCAAAAAGATGATGATGGTATCATCCGCAGTGCTTGTGATCATTGTGCTTGTTTCGATTTTCGTTATAACGAACATCTCGTGTACAAGCTCCTCCAACAGCGAAGGCGCAGACAGCAAGACAGAGAAAAGCACCGTTTCATCGGCCGTTCAGGAAACAAGCGGTAATGCTGTGTCCGACGGATCGGCAGTAAAAACGCCCTTCCAGTCCTCAGCTGAGGAAAGCGATATCTCCGAAGAACCGTCCGAGGGATCTCAGGATATTCCGATGGAAAAGCCCGTGTACAGCAACCCGCACCAATACACGGTGAATTACAGCAGATTATCCGGAGCCGCCCATGCGGAGCTTGATGCAAAGCTAACTACAAGCTACGTGGTTCTTTATGACGTTACGACCGATGAGATACTCTATACAAAAAATTTCCAAAAGAAAATATATCCTGCAAGCACCACAAAGATGCTCACGGCTATAACAGCAAGCAGCATTATCAAAGACCCCAATACCGTTATAACCGTAGGCGATGAAATAAACCTCTGCGACTGGGATTCAAGCAAGGCTTACATCGAAGAAGGAATGCAGCTTACCTTTGAGATGCTCATGGATGCGCTCATGCTGCCCTCCGGCAACGATGCCGCCTACACAATGGCTGTGAATGCCGCGCGTATCTATAAAAATGACCCCACCATTCCAAATGAGGAAGCCGTCAAAATATTCATGGAGCTTGTAAACGACTGTGCAGCACAGATCGGAGCTGTACATACGCATTACGTTACTCCTGACGGATGGCACGATGAAGATCACTATACCTCAGCGCTTGATCTTGCCATTATCGGCGACTATGCAAAAACGGTGCCTATCGTGAGCAAATCATGTTCAAAGTCCTATGTCGAGTGGAAGCTCATAAAGGGCGGCACTATCTCGTGGACAAATTCAAACAAGCTTATAATTGAAGGCTCAGGTTTTTATTCAAAGTACAGTGACGGTATCAAGACAGGCTTTACAGACGAAGCAGGTACCTCTGTCGTTGCCTCTGCAACAATGAAAGGTCACACATTCATCGTTGTTGCAATGAACGGCTATACGCTCTACACCAAGTATGAGGACTGCAACACCCTGTTCAGGAAAGCTTTCGAGCTTTACGGCCTTGAATTTGAATCGGAATCCGATGATGCCGTCTATTATGATGGTGACTGATGCTCCGGCTCAGATGCTGCTTCCCGCAAGACTTGAAAAAAACATTCCCGCAACATCCCCGAAATTTATTTCCTTTACGTCCTCTGCGGCGGTGATCGGATACTCTGCTATCTGCTTGCCGCCGCTTTCGTATATCAGCTTGCCGAGAACATCTCCCTTTCTGACAGGCGCTTCCGTTTCGGCGGGAAGGTATACCTTTGACTTTACCGAGCTGTCACTGCCATTTTTCAGCAGCATGGAGCTTACCTTTCCCGTAACAGTATCCACCGAATCCGTCATGCCGTTTTTGACAGGAATGCTCACGCTTGTTTCGTCCGGTATCTTGGGCACAAACATCATGTAGTCCGCAAAGCCGCTGTCAAGCAGCTTTGATGCATCGCTGAAGCGTTCCTTGCCTGTGCTGCATCCTAAAACAACTGCTATCAGGTGCAGTCCCTCACGCTGAGCCGTTGCCGTTATGCAGCTTCCCGCCTGAGAGGTCGTGCCTGTTTTGAGGCCGGTTATACCCTTGTAGGTTTTAAGCAGCTTGTTGGTATTCACGAGCTGAGTTTTGCCTCCGCGAAGCTCATCCATCCATATACCGCTGTAATCAAGTATTTTTTTATGCTTTATCAGCTCCCTTGACATGAGCGCCACATCATAGGCGCTTGTAACATGGCCGTCCTCATCAAGACCGTTGCAGTTTTTGAATACGGTTTCCTTCATGCCAAGCTTTTTGGCTTTTTCGTTCATCTGCCTTACAAATTCCTCCTCTGTTCCGCTGACTGCTTCGGCAAGCGCGACCGCTGCGTCATTTGCGCTTGCAACTATTGTAGCCTTTATCATATCATCAACTGTCATAGTTTCGCCGGGTTCGAGCCAGATATCCGACCCGCCCATAGACGAAGCATGAGCCGAGGCTGTTATAACGTCATCATATTTCAGCCTGCCGCTGTCGATAGCCTCCATAACGAGTATAAGCGTCATGACCTTAGTAATTGACGCACACGGTCTGACGCTGTGCGCATCCTTTTCAAAAAGCACCTGCCCTGTAGACGAATCCATAAGCACCGCAGATGGCGCTTTCAGGTCATTGCCCGAAAGAGCGCATACATCGGTGTCAAAAAGCGGAACAGACATCATCAGAACAGAAAAAAGCAGTATCAGAGAAATTGACCGTAAAAATTTCATACCGCACCTCCATGGATATTTGTAAATGTATATGCCATGAAGATGCGGTATATTTTTTGTTCGTTATCTTTTTTTCTTAGGCGGTGCAGGAGGCTCCTCAGCGGTATTTCCCTGTGCAAGAAAGCTGTCTATCTCGCGCTTGAGCCGCGCAACAGGCAGACCTACCACATTGTAGTAATCGCCCTTTATTCCCTTGATGAACAGTGCGCCCTTGTTCTGTATGCCGTAGCCGCCTGCTTTATCATACGGCTCTGAGGATTTTATGTACTGCTCGATCTCATCGTCACTCAGGGGATAAAATTCGACCTCGGTTATTTCTGAAAAGCTGTGAAACCTTCCCTGATAGTAAAGGCAGCAGCCGGTTATCACCTGATGCGTCTTTCCCGAAAGCAGGTGCATCATTGTGCGGGCATCGTTGGTGCTTCTTGGCTTGTTGAGTATTTTACCGTCAATGAGCACAGAGGTATCACAGCCGATTATCAGTGATCTTTCGCGTCCCTTTGAAATACTTTCGGCTTTCATGCAGGCAAGGTATTCAGGGCATTTATCCACCGGCAGGTTCCTCGGCACAAGCTCCCTTATATCGGACGGTATGATACGGAATTCATTGTAAATCTTACTGAGAAGCTCTTTTCTTCTTGGTGATGCAGAAGCAAGTATTACATCCATTTTTACATCTCCCTTTTCATTTGCTGAGCAGCTGTTTATATATATCGCCCTTTTTGAAGCCTGTCAGCTTTGCGCTCTCCTTGGCTGCATCTGAGAGTGAAAGTCCCGTGTCGGCAAGCTCACGGGCAGTTCTTACAGCGTCTTCAAGAGTGCTGTCACTTGTTTCGGCTTCGTTGCTGCCCTCTATCACAAGCACTATCTCGCCCTTGATGCTGTCATCGGCATATGATTTTACAGCCTCAGCAAGCGTTGTGCGGATCACCTCTTCGTGCACCTTGGTAAGCTCTCTTACTATAGAAATGCGCCTGTCGCCGAGGTATTGCAGCATATCACGCAGAGTAGCCGAAAGCTTATGCGGAGCCTCGTAAAAAACCATCGTCCTCTTTTCATGTATCAGTGATATAAGGTGCTCCCGTCTGCTTGGCTTGTTTACACTGAGAAAGCCTTCAAATGCAAATCTTCCGGTAGGCAGGCCGGATATTGCCAGAGCAGAAGCAAGAGCTGTAGGCCCCGGCACAGCACAGACAGTAATACCGCGGTCGGCGCACTGTCTTACAAGCATTTCTCCGGGATCGGAAATACAGGGCATACCGGCATCGGTAACGATAGCGCAGTTCTCACCGTTTTCGATACGTGCGCATATCTCCTCGCCTCTGTCATGCGTATTGAACTTATGGTAACTGACCATGGGTGTGTTTATGTTGAATTTATTCAGCAGCTTTATCGTTACCCTCGTGTCCTCTGCGGCGATAAAATCCACCTGTGAGAGTGTTTCTATCGCTCTCGGCGAAAAGTCCGAGAGGTTGCCGATAGGTGTGCCTACTACAAACAGCTTTCCTGACATTTAAAGATAATCCTCCTTATACGCACCGTAGATCGCTATCATTTCATCCGAAAGGCTGCCGTCATTTTTTTCTATTAAGAGCGTCGGCTCTATTCTCAGGCCATTCGGGCGGCCGCCTCGTCTTCCTTCGATCAGGAAAAGCTTCGGCTCCTTTGAAATGCGCTGCTGTACGAAGCGCAGTCTTTTGGGTTCAATGCCGTACTTGCGCATTGAACAGATAATATCGCTCAGTCTTTCCGGACGCTGACACAGGCAGAACCTGCCCGAAAAATTCAGCAGTCCGGCAGCCACTCTGACAATATCATCCATCGTGCACGCAAACTCATGCCGTGCTATTTTATGTACCTCCTCCGGATTGACAATACCAGTGCCGGCTGCCTTATAGGGCGGATTGCAGACTACAAGATCATACGAAGAAAGCAGTACTTTTCCTTTAAGATCAAGCAGATCTGAATTAAGTACGGTTATTCTTTGCTGAAGGCTGTTAAGCTCAACACTTCTTTGCAGAAGTGAACAAGCCGATGCTTGTATATCCACAGCGGTAACATGGGCGGGCACATTGTCGCGGCTCCATATCAGCGGTATTGCGCCGCAGCCGGTGCCAAGCTCGCAGGCCTTGTCATTCTTTCGCGGAGAGGAAAAGCCTGCAAGCAGAACCGTATCGGTGCCAAAGGTATGTTCAGCCGAAACGATGAGTTTTATCCCGCTGCCGAGCGGTTCAAGCTTTTCACCATCATTAAGCCAAGTATTAAGCATAGTACTATCACTCCATAGGAACGCATTGATAATAAGTATCATATTGCCATACGAGGAAATTATACCACAAATCCCCGTTTTCGTAAAGAAAAAAATAAGCTGACGCCACAGAAATCAATTTTGGTCAGGGAAATTGATTTCTGTGCAGATCGGTCAGGGAAATCAATTTTTAAAATTCACAGCAGGCAGTATCAGAAAATTACAATAGAGAATAATTTTGTGTAGTATTTTGTTCTCAAATATATCAAATTCAGCGGTTTTAGGAAGGGTTTCCCCCGTGTAACTCGCCGGCGCGAAATTGATCGAATTTGATTTCCGTGGCAGATCGGTATTTGCGGCTTGACAAAAAGACGGTCAAGGAGTAAAATAGTTTTTGCTGAAAAAGCTTTGCCGAAAAAACGCTGACCTATGTTCTTGTGCAGCAATGACTGATGAATGAGCATAACGGATCGGGTTTAAACGAGCGGAGCGGTCAATGGGGCGGCGGAGCGCCGCAAGGAGATA
>CADCKR010000021.1 GCA_902802105.1 uncultured Ruminococcus sp. | reverse complement strand
TCCGCTCGTTTACACTCGCTTTGTTCTGCTCATTCTTTAGTTATCCCCGTAGAAGCAGGTGCATTCGCGGTCTTTTGCCGAACATTCTTTTACAGACGCCGATTTACTTGCCGCGGCGGCAGCGCAGGCTCTGCGCCGGATAAAGCTCAATTTATGCTGCAAAGATGAGCACAAAAAATCCGGCAAGGTCTTTTCCAGACCCGCCGGAAAAATGATCAGCCGTTATTGTTTTTGTTCTGAAGTGCAAGCGCTGCTTCCCTTGCCTCCATCTTCTCTATGCGCTTCTCGCCCTCGTCGGCAAGCTTTTTGAATTCGGAAATAGTCGTTCTCATCTGCGGAAGTGCCTTGCTCTTGTACTCCGTTACAGAATCGAGAGCATCAAACGTATCGGCAAAGGCAGCTCTGAGTGTATCTACAGAGATATTTGCCTCCATAGCCTGCTGCTGTATTGTTGAGCCCTGATCCTTAAGCATCTTGGCAGTTGCGCCTATGATCTTATTGGTAGCCTCGTTTACGGCATTTACCTTCTCAAGAACGATCTTCTGATTATACAGCGCACTTGCAACGGTAACTGCGATCCTCAATGCAGATACGGTCACATTCTCGGCACGTTCAACCGCACGGATAAGCTCCTTGTTGTTGCGGCGGACGATCTCCATTGCTATGATGCCCTGCATATTGACAGCCTGCATCTGCTGCATATCCATGACCTTCTGCCTGAGCGGGAAGAGGACCTCTTCCTCAACGAACTTGATCCTCTCCTCGTCAACATTCTCGACCTTGGCCTTTTCAATGGCTGCATTGATAGCATCATCCATCTGTGTGCCAAGCTCGATCTGCTGAGAAAGCTTCTTTGTCAGGTCACGCAGCGCAAGCTGCTCTACCTCAAGAGTTGTGTTGTCACGCTTGAGTACCTCCTTGCCCTTGCCGAGTGACTGTATCGTTGTGGCAATAACCGCATCAGCCTTGTCAAACTTTGCAAAATAGTTTCTGATCGGGTTGAACATCTTGCCCATGAAACCCTTCTTGGCAAAGTCAATGCCTGACGGGTCAAGATCCTTCATCTGCATCTGCAGCTGTGAAAGTCCGTTGACGATCTCGCCGTTTTCGCCGCCCATCTTGCTGAGGTCAACAAGACGGACATTAAGAAGCTCGTTCTTCTGGGTGGATTTTTCTACTATATCGTTGCCGAAGGTGTCTATTGATGACACGATCTCTCTTCTGTCCTGGAGTGAGCCAAGATCGAAGGTAAAAAGCTGTTCGGTGTTGTTCTCTGCTACCTTTTCAAGCTTTTCCTTTGTTTCGGGCGCAGGGACAAGCTCGTCCTTTACTTCCTCAGTCACTTTTTCTACATCGGGCAGGTCCATTGAAAATGCCATAGTGTTCTCCTCCTGATTTTTATTTTTATCATTTTGCTGATCACATCTCAGAATTAAAGAGATTTTTCAGCTTGTATACAATGTCGTCGCTGTCTGCATTTATCGTTGCAGCCTCGTTGATCTGGGATATCATTTTCAGTGCGTCGATATTTGCATTGTAGCCTATAGTATAAACAGGTACCTCGTAGGCTCTCAGCACGGCCTCGATCTCGTTAAGAGAATGGCCGACATTCTGCTCACCGTCACTGAGAAGGAAGATCATAGGCTTCAGCTGAGGATCGGCCTCCTTAGCCTTCAGCACCATGTCAAGCGCCACAATGACAGCATCGTATGTAGCAGTCGATCCGCTTGCAGCAAGATCCTCAACAGCGCCCTTGAAGTATGCCTGCTGATTGAGGTCAAACTTCGCTACAGGAAGATTGATATTTACCTTATTGCTGTATGATACAAGACCTACATAGTTGCTCTTTGTGATATACTGTATTGAGTTTATCAGCGAGGTTTTAAGTGCATTGATAGGCTCACCTATCATACTGCCGGAAATATCGGCAACAAATACAGCTGCGATCGGTCTGCCGCTGTTCTTGTTTTCCTTATAGAACCTCTGAGCACTAATGAGCTTGTCGCCGCTTATATCGGGAAGCTCACTTATATACTTATTGTTCTGGTTAAATCCGCAGGCCTCTGCATAGCTCTGTGATTCGGCACTCATGCAATACTGTGCAAAGAGCTTCAAGGCTTCTGTCTTTTCCTTTGAAAGCTCACCCACAGCATAGAGCGGGTTGTCATGCCTTGCGCCGAAGGGCGTAAACACATAATTATTCTTTAATGTCGGGTCGTTCACGTATGACTGATACTCCATGACCATTGCATCAAGCGAACCGGACTCGGCAGCATTTCTCATTTGCAGTGTATTATAGGAGACGAGCGGTACATTCTTCTGGAATGTCTTGAAACCGTTTGCAGCCGTTTCGCTGAGAATATCGTCCGAATCGTATGTATACAGTGTATTCACCAGGAAATTCAGTCCGGTAGAGCTTACAAACGGGTTTGTGTAGCCCATAAGCAGATCACCGCTCTGAGTAGCCTCAGAAACAGTTTTCATGTTTACAGAGCCGTATTTGCTCACCATATCGCTGTGCTTTTCCTTTGAAAGAAGTATGCCCGCAACATTGCCGCAAAGCTTCTTTTCGATAAGCGAAGTCTTTACTCCGCCTGCGTTGAGCATACTGCCCCAGAACTCATTTGACGGTGTGAATGCATCGGGAACATACTTTCCGGACTTGATATAGTCCATAGCAAGGCCTGACGATACCGAGCGCACAGACACTGAAACGCTCTTGCCGTTTACGGTCTTGATCTCGCCGTTGAATCTCTGCGCGATCTCATTCAGCCAGCCGTCTGTGCCGGTGCCGGCTTTTTCGGGAGACGAGAATATCTCAATGTTTATATCTCCGGTGCCGTTCACGCTGAGGGGATAGCTCTTGATATCAGGCAGCTCCTGATCGTCCGAAAGTACGTCGCTGTCGCTGATAGCTGATTTTCTTGCCGAAACAGTTTCTGTTTTAATGCTTCCAAGAAGATTGTTCAGCGTCTGTTCAGCTTTTTCTGTGGTTATCTGTTCTTCGGTTTTTCCGATATCCTGTGTCATGGTTATTCCAAGAAACACACCAAGGAACACCACTACAGCAATACCGACAAATATTGCGATCTTTTTTCCGTTTGAAGGCTTCATTGTTTTCCTCACTTTCCGGCAAAGCCTGTCATAATATCTGACAATTCCCCGCAGTCCCGGAGATCAGAGCCGCGGGGCATTGCATCAGCCCTTGTAGAATTTTGTCTGCTCGATCAGATCGTTGATCTCCTGAACGGCAGCCATGTTTTCGAGACCCTCCTCGTCAAGGTCATCAAGCTTCGATATTTCAAGCAGAAGGCCGTCAAGCTTGATGAGTATATCCTCGTTCATGCTGACAAGTCCTCTCACGTATGTGATATGCTCGCTGTAAATGCTCATCTGAGTATCAACAGAACGTGAAACTGTGCTGTAGCCTGATTCCTTTACCTTTTCAAGGAGCTTGCTGTAGTCCTTATAGTCAAAGATGATCATTCTGTTTATCATCTTTTTTACATTGTTATAGAAGATAGCCTGCACTGAATTGATAGCATTCTGAAATCTTGTAAAGGTGATCTCCTGCGGAGTAAAGAACTGTTCAAGGATGCTGTCAAGCGCCCTGTCCTTATCCTCCATCCTGCCTATCTGCTCGATCGCAGTGTTGATATCTTCATCAAAAACGCCCCTGCCTCTTTTTTCAATAAGGGACTGAACATAATCCTCGGGCTTTGTCAGTTCGGTGCCTTTCAGCAGAATAACAGGCGGCTCCTTTTTCTCGCTGAAAAGAAGAACATAATTCCCGTAGAAAAAAGCGACAAGACTCATCACGACCACCGTAACAGCCAAAGCAACCTTGAAAGCCTCTCCTGCAAACGTGAGCCCTAAAAGACCCTTTGAAAACATCAAAACGTTCAGAAGAGCGATACAAAGATTGAGGATGATGATCTTAACAGCACGATTTTTCATTCCGGTTTCCTCCATCAACAAAAATTTATTACCGCTCTATAAATAATTTTACTATTATGCCGCCGCTTTGTCAATATAAATGACGGTCCGCTCAGGAACCAAAAAAGTCAGAACGCTCCGACTTTCCTATCTCAAAAAACGCCTGACGAACTGAGCATTGATCGTTATTTTTCCAGAGAGCCAAGAAACGATGTAAAATAATCCGGCAAAGGAGCCGACAAGGTAAGCACCCTGCCTGTAACCGGATGAACGAATGAGATATAATACGCATGAAGGCACTGCCCTCCAAGTGAAGCAAGATACTTTTTCCCGCCGTATACGGGGTCGCCCGCAACAGGATGCCCGATATACGCCATGTGCACACGTATCTGATGCGTGCGCCCTGTTTCAAGCGTCAGTTCAAGATGCGTATAGGAGCCGAAGCGCCGCAGCACCTTATAATGAGTGACAGCCTCACGGGAGTTTTTCAGCGTGACGGTCATTTTCTTGCGGTCTGTCGGGTGCCGTCCGATGGGTGCGTTTACAGTACCCTCGTCATCCTTTATATTGCCCACAACAACCGCCTGATATTTACGTGTAAAGCTGTGCTCTTTTATCTGTTCAGCAAGAAGCTTATGCGAACGGTCGTTCTTTGCAACAATGAGCAAACCGCTCGTATCCTTGTCGATGCGGTGTACTATGCCCGGCCTGAGTACGCCGTTTATGCCCGAAAGCGAATCTCCGCAGTGATAAAGAAGCGCATTCACAAGCGTTCCGTCCGGATTGCCGGCAGCAGGATGCACTACCATTCCGCGCGGCTTGTTTACCACAAGAAGGTCATTATCCTCATAAACGATATCAAGCGGGATATTCTCCGGCTTTGCTTCCGGCAGTACCGGGTCGGGAAGCTGCAGAGTGATAATATCACCAACTCTTATGCGGTAGTTCTTTCCGGGTGCAGAGTCTCCCACAGTCACCGCGCCGTCCTCAATAAGCTTTGCCGCAGCAGAACGGGTAAGGCCGGTACCGCATTCCGAAAGAAATTTGTCTATGCGCATACCTGCGTTTTCCTCAAGGGCTTCAAAGCGCTTATTCTCCATCGCTGTCACCATCTGAAACAGGCTCCTGCGTATTTTCTGCATCCTCAATGCTCAAAGCAGGCTTTTCTCTGCCGGTTTTGAACAGCAGCACAACAACAAGCAGCACAGCACCGATGGTTATGCAGTAATCCGCAAAATTGCACACCGGCGGGAAAAACGAAAGTGAAAGATAATCCACTACGAAGCCCCTGAAAATACGGTCGATCAGGTTGCCGATGCCGCCGCCTATCATAAGTGCCGCAGAAACATAAAAGGTCATTCCTGTAAATTTCTTTTTTATTATCATCCAGATAAATGCCGCAATGAGCACAGCGGTTATCACGGCAAACACTGCCACATGATCCTGGAACATTCCGAAGGCAACGCCCCTGTTCTCAACGTAGGTAAGCGAAAAAAGCCCGTCTATGACAGACAAGCTCCCGTTCGGTGCAAGGCCCTGAACGATAAAATACTTGATAAGCTGGTCTATAGCGACAATACCTGCCGCAGCCGCCAGAATAACAGTCAATACCATAAGATCACCTGCAATTATAGTTTTATTGAAAAAAGGCCAGTGATAATTTGCTCACTGACCTTGGGAGTGATGAAAAAACCGGTACACAGCTCCGTTGAAGCTCCCCTGAAAGGGCAATGTCATAAAATTAATTTGCTAAAGCCTTTTTTGCGCCGATGAATTACCCCGGGGAGACCCTTTTCCGTCGAAAAAACCCGGAAGCTGCCGGTTTCTTTATTGCTTAAAAAAATAAAATATCAGGATCTTATTTTCCCGTATACCAGAAGGGGGCTGTCGCAGAACGGAAAATTTTGTGACAGCCCCTTTTATTTTTTGATCTTTTGTAGGACGATCCTATCAGGATCATCAGCCTATAACTGCTGCGCACCTTGCACAAAGAGTCTTGTGCTCAGGGTTCTGTCCTACTGTTTTGCTGTATACCCAGCAGCGCTCGCACTTTTCGCCCTCTGCATGATCCACCTTTACGCCAAGGCCTTCAGCGTCTGTCTTTACGATCTCCACATCCGATACGATGAACGATGCTGCAAGCTCCTTTTCAGCTTCCTTCAGGAAGTCATACTGCTCTCCTGCTGCTGAAAGTGTCACCTTTGCTTCAAGAGATGCACGGATAGTCTTGTTCTTGACTTCGACTTCAAGAGCCTTCTTTACCTCGTCCCTTGTCTGATGGATCTTGTCCCACATAGTGACAAAGCTCTCGTCCAGCTCAACGCCTGTCTTTTCGGGCATATCGTTAAAGAGAACATTTTCAGCGTTTGCGTTCTTGTCGTGCGGCATGAATCTCCAGATCTCGTCTGAGGTATAGGCAAGTATAGGCGCGATCATTCTTGCCATAGCGTCAAGAATGATGTAGATAGTCGTCTGTGCTGCACGTCTGAGCTTGCCGTCCTTTTTCTCTGTATAAAGTCTGTCTTTAAGTACATCGAAATAGAAGTTGGACATATCCACAACGCAGAAGTTATGAATAGCCTGATATACCTGATGGAAATCGAACCTGTCATAGCCGTCTCTTACCTTGACATTCAGCGCATCAAGCTTTGAAAGCGCCCACTTATCAATCGAAAGCAGCTCGCTCATATCCACCTTGTCAGTGTCGGGATCAAAATCGCTGATATTGCCAAGGATGTAACGCGCTGTATTCCTGATCTTCCTGTATGCCTCTGAAAGCTGCTTCAGGATATCGTTTGAAATGCGCACATCTGAATGATAGTCGCTTGAAGCTACCCAGAGTCTGAGGATATCAGCGCCGTACTGGTCAATGATAGCCTGCGGGCTGAGACCGTTGCCCTGAGACTTGGACATCTTCCTGCCCTCCATATCAATGACCCATCCGTGAGTAACGGCAGCCTTATACGGAGCCTGACCGCTTGTGGCGATAGCTGTCAGCAGTGACGACTGGAACCATCCTCTGTACTGGTCGGCGCCTTCAAGATAAAGATCGGCCGGCCATTTGAGGTAGGGTCTTTCACCGCATACGGCAGCATGGGAAACGCCAGAATCGAACCAGACGTCCATAATATCCTTTTCCTTGTCAAATTCCTTGCAGCCGCACTTGGGGCAGGAAATATCGGCAGGGATTATATCCTTTGCATCCTTAGCATACCATGCATCGGAGCCTTCCTTTGCGAAAAGATCGGCAACCGCATCCATAGCCTTCCTGTCAATAACAGGCTCGCCGCAGTCCTTGCAGAAGAAGATCGGGATAGGCACACCCCATTTTCTCTGACGTGAGATACACCAGTCTTTTCTTTCTCTTACCATTGAGGTGATCCTGTCCTCGCCCCAGCCGGGGATCCACTCAATGCCCTTGATAGCCTCAATAGCTTCATCCTTGAAGTCGTCAACAGAGCAGAACCACTGCTTTGTAGCACGGAAGAGAACCGGCTTCTTGCATCTCCAGCAGTGAGGATACTGGTGAATGATCTTCTTTAGTGCAAAAAGTGCGCCTGTTTTTTCAAGATACTCTGCAATAGGCTTGTTTGCATCCTCTGTCATAAGACCTGCAAACATACCTGCTTCCTCAGTCAGTCTGCCGTGAGCGTCTACCGGCACTACCATAGGAAGCTCCTTATAGTTCCTGCATACCTCATAGTCGTCAACGCCGTGACCGGGAGCTGTATGAACGCAGCCGGTACCGCTTTCAAGAGTAACATGGTTGCCGACGATAACAAGTGATGTGCGGTCAAGGAAGGGATGAGCCGTCTTCATGTATTCAAGCTCTGCGCCCTTGATCGTACCGATCACCTCATAATCTGTAATGCCGGCAGCTTCCATAGCAGCAGCATAAAGCTCCTCTGCCATGACATAATATTCACTGCCGCTTTTGATAACGCTGTAGTTGAATCTCGGACCCACGCAGATAGCCACGTTAGCCGGAAGAGTCCATGTAGTGGTCGTCCAGATAACAAAATAGGTATTGTTTACATCTGCACCGAGAGCCGAAAGCTTGCCAAGGTCGTCTGTGACCCTGAACTTTACATAGATGGAATGACAGGGATCCTCGGCATATTCGATCTCAGCCTCTGCAAGAGCCGTTTCGCAGTCAGGGCACCAGTAAACGGGCTTCAGGCCTCTGTAAATGTAGCCCTTGCAGGCCATCTCAGAGAAAAGTCTGATCTGCTTTGCCTCATAGTCGTGTGTAAGGGTGATATACGGATTGTCCCACTCACCGACAGCGCCAAGACGCTTGAACTGTGTTCTCTGATCGTCAATGTAGCCAAGCGCGAAATCACGGCAGATCTTTCTCAGCTCTACGACTGAAATAGACGTTGAATTTCCTACGCCTGCTTTATTTCTTGCTTTAAGCTCTGTAGGCAGGCCGTGAGTATCCCAGCCGGGAACATAGGGCGACTTGAAGCCTGTCATATTCTTATACTTTACGATAATATCCTTCAGCACCTTGTTCATAGCGTGGCCAAGATGGATATTGCCGTTTGCATAGGGAGGTCCGTCATGAAGAACATAAAGGGGCTTGCCCTCGTTGTGCTCCATGAGCTTGTCATATACCTTTTCTTCCTCCCAGCGTCTGAGAGTTTCCGGCTCCGATTTGGGAAGACCGGCTCTCATAGGGAAGTCTGTCTTTGGCAGATTTAACGTGCTGTTGTAGTCCTGCGGCATTGTTTTTCTCTCCTCTTTCTTTTAAATGGAAAATCTATACAAGCCAATTTTATCCGACACCATAAATTGTGCCGGATAAAATCAGCGGAATTATTATTTTATCTGCAAAAGCAGAACAGGTTCAGCTGTTCTTTGACTCGTCTGCATCCGCAGGCTTGCTGTCGCTGTTTTCTGCGGCGCTTTCATCCGTACCGAAGATCAGACCGTTGCCTATCTCGTCTATGCTTGTGGGCATCGGCTCCTGATCGTGCTTTTCGGCTGCGGCGTTAGCGGCAGCCATGATCTCATCGGCGTTGCTGTCGGGCTGTTCGACAAGATCAGGTCTTACCTGCTTGAACAGTATGACGGTATCATCATTTTCATCATTATTGTCAGCGTTGTTTTCGTCAGCAGCATTCCCGGCAGGCTCCTCGCTGACATTCACGTCAGCCATTTCATGGATCCTTCTTTCAGCCTCCTGAGCACTTTCAAGCTCGGCCTGGACCTTGCTGCTGTTGCGCATCTCCTCAGCGATCTCCTTTACCTTGTCGGCGTCAAGAACGCTTACGGTTATCTGCGGACTTTCTGCCTTTGCCTGCTCTACAGCTCTGTCGGCATCATCCATTATCTCCTGTCCGAGCATATCGGACGTTACGGGAGTCTCCATCGGGTAAGCCGCATCAAGATTTGCCTGATACTGTCTGAACTCCTCCTCCTTGGGAAGAGAGTTGATGATCCTCAGATGATTCTTGTAAGAATCAATAAGAGCCTCTCTGAAGCGTGTCACCTCAGACTGTATCTGAATAATGTGCTGCTTCTGCTGCTCTATTATCCTGTTGTTCTCGTCAATGCTGCTTGCTGAGCGTGAAAGCGCATTGTCAAGTATGGTCTGCGCCCTGAGCTCCGAATCAAGCATCTTCTGTGAGGACGCCTCTTCTGCATCCCTGAGCATTGAATCGGCCTTGACCTTTGCATCGTTCAGCATAGCCTCAGCCTGTATCTCAGCATCATGCGTTATCCTCTTTGCGGCCATATCGGCAGTGATTATTGCCTCCTGAACGCTCGAAGCCTGCTGCTCATACCTCATTACCTTCTCATTGAGCTGCTCTACCCTTGCCTGCAGCTCCCTGTTGGTGAGCTGCATCTCTTTTACCTTGTCGATAACGCCGTCAACGAAATCATCAACGTCTTCGATCTTATAGCCGCTCAGTCCTGCTCTTCTGAAGCTGACGTTTACTATTTCTTCAACTGTAAGCATACACATATTCCCTTCTATTCATAGTTAATATCAGAAGTAAATGTTGTCGCTCTCCACCTCGTCCATTACGTCCTCACCGGAAAGTCTGACATTGCTCGGCATCACGATGTAGGTATCCTCTGCCACACGGCTGATCTTGCCGTTGTGCGCATAGGCAACACCGCTGAGGAAGTCGATTATCCTCTTGCCGACGTCCTTGTTTGTCTGCTCCATATTAAGGATAACAGTGTTTCTCTTTATAAACTCATCAGCCATAGCAGTTACGTCCTTGTCAAAGGTCTCAGGCTTGAAGAGCACGAACTGCACCTTTGTATTGTCCTTGAAGCTGATAACATTATCAGCAGGCTCCGCCGGAGCCTCCTCCATCGGCTCATAATCATCCGCCGGAGCCGGATCGGCAGTGTGCGGCTCCTGCTCCTCCTCAGAGCTGTAATACTCCTCGTAATCCATATCCTCATCGGGCTGTTTCAGCATATTCTTGAATTTTCCCATAAATCCTGCCATAATATATTATCCTCCGTTATCTGTATATTCTTGCGCCGAAGAGCCTTGAACCGACTCTCACCATATTTGCGCCTGAAAGGATCGCTTCCTCAAAATCGTCAGACATTCCCATTGAAAGGAAGTCCATACTTACATTATCTAATGTTTTGTCTGAAATGTCAATAAATAAATGATGCATCTTATCAAAAAAATTACAAATTTCGGCTTTTTTGTCGCAAATAGGCGGCACAGCCATCAATCCTCTTATCCTGATGCTGTCAAGAGCGGCACTCTGAGCTATCAGTTCTTCAAGTTCCTCCGGCATAACGCCCGATTTATTTTCTTCTCTGCCAATATTCACCTCTATCAGCACATCGGTAGTTATTCCGTTCTTTGCCGACTGCTTCGATATCTCGCCCGCAAGCTTAAAACTGTCAACAGACTGTATCATAGAAACCTTGCCGACGATCTGACGCACCTTATTTGTCTGCAAATGACCGATGAACTGCAGGTCGCAGTGTTCAAGGTCGTAGTATTCATACTTTGACAAAAGCTCCTGCACCTTGTTTTCGCCGATATATCTCAGGCCAAGCGAAACAGCATAGTTTATCACTTCCGGCTCTACGGTCTTGGTAGCCGCCAGAAGCGTTATGTCCTCAGCCTTCCTTCCGGACGCCTCGGCAGCCCTTGCGATCCTTGATGTGATATCAAGATAGCTGCTCCTTACATACTCAAGCTTCTCAGCCGGCACGGTTAATGATCTTTCCGTCATACAGATTAGCTCCCTCCACGATTATTTCGTCATATACCTGCACCACTCCGACCTTCTTTGAGAAGTATTCCTCCGGCTTGGGCACAAGCTTGCTTATAACAAAGTTCTCACCGGAATACAGCGGTACGATCTCTCTGAAAGCGACCTCATTGCCGATCCTGACATAAGCTCCCGTGAGGGTCTTTGTCTCCTTTTTTTCATTTCCGTCCTTGTCCTCAACAGTGCGCGTGAATTCACCGTTGTGCACTGCCGACTTGGGTATATATATCCCGTCATAGGTACGGAGTATGATAGAAAAGCTGCCCTTTCTCAGCGAAGCCATCTCATCATTCATGTAGGTCCCTCTGAGTATGACTACCGCATCGGACGACTTTGTTTTCTGATTTATAGATACAAGCTCAACATCTATCTTGTCGCTGGACACCATAGGTATATCCATTTTGAGCGTTCCGGCATTCTTTACCTTGATAGCGTTCTCGGCGCTCACCGGACAGGCAGCATACCAATACACGCCCTCTATCGTCTTGCCGATAACATTTTCACCTACGGCAGCGGGCTTTATATTTTCGGGCTTCATGTCATCGGGCATGATATTTTCAAGATCAGCCACCTTGAACAGATTTTCGTAGCCGTCTGCACCCGATGCGAAATATCCGGTCGCAGGAGATCTTATATCCTTCGATTTCCTGCCCTTTTTAAGCTTTGCTTCAAGCTCTTTGTACTTTGCTTCAAGCTGGTTTATCTTTTCGGTAAAATCCGCAGCCCTGCCCGTAACGATCTGTCTTTCGTTGATGTAATACAGCACATCATCGGCGCAAAGTCCGGCTTCGGATATCCACCCCATGTTTACCTGAGAATTTGCCTTTATGAGTGATGAACGGATATTCTTGTCAAGAACGTCCGGTGTTTTTGTTATGGTATCGGAATTTGACTGCAAAAGCTTCAGGGAATCTATCTTCTTTTTCAGTCTTTCGGCTTCCTGCTTCGTTCCTGCCGAATCCACGCTGTCAAACACGCCTGCGACCGGCTCGTTGACCGACACCTTGTCACCGTCTCCCACAGTATAGGATATGACGCCGCTGCCGTCATAGCTTATCAGCGTTTCGTCATGTATGATAAAGCCCTCGCAGTTTATTGCGTCATAGGCTATTGTTTCCTTTGCACTTATTGTCTTTACCTGCTTGAAATTCGTAACGTATACAAGATATATCACATAGGTGATTATAAGGATCGTCAGCACTATCAGTATACCGTTTTTCATTACCGCAGGCTTATCGATCGGTGTTTGCTTTTCCATCCTCCTGCTCCTTCTTTTCTTCCGCCTTATCGTGCTGTTCGATTATCCTTTCCGCTTCACTCAGCACATCGTCACATTTGTCTACCTCGATCCAGCTGATGTATTCATCACGCCTGAACCAGGTGATCTGTCTCTTTGCATATCTGCGCGATTCCATTTTCAGCTTTTCCGCAGCAGCTTCAAGAGTTATCCTTCCTTCAAGGTATGGTCTGAGTTCCTTATACCCTATGGCTGCGGACGAAGTAACGCTCTTCTCCGAAGAATAAAAATTCTTTGCCTCCTCAACAAGGCCTCTTTTCAGCATCTCGTCAACACGATTGTTTATCCTGTCGTAAAGGTGCTGCCTGTCTGCGAAGATAAGGCCTATCGCAGTAACGTCATAGGGAGAAGGTTCAAGCTTTGAGAGCGAAATGTGCTCGCTCATGGTTATGCCGGTAGAACGGTATATCTCAATAGCACGTATTATCCTCTTGCCGTCATTGGGTGAAAGCTTCGCAGCAGATTCCGGATCAAACTCGGCAAGCTCCCTGAGCAGCGCCTCGCCGCCCTCGCTCTCATATCTTGCGTTCAGCTCCTCACGAAGCTGCTCATCCGGAACGTCCGGAGCAAAGGTGATGTTGTCTATCAGCGAACGTATATACAGCCCGGAACCTCCGCACAGTATCGGCATCTTTCCTCTTGATATGATATCATCTATCGCCTGCGAAGCAAGCTTTACATAGTCCGATACAGAAAAGGTGTCGCTCGGTGAGATGAAGCTCATAAGGTGATGCGGTATGCCCTGCATTTCCTCCTCTGTCGGCTTCGCGCTTGCGATCTCCATTCCCTTATATATCTGCATCGAATCGGCGGAAACGATCTCACCGTCATATTTTTTTGCAAGCTTTATGGCAAGGTCGGTTTTGCCCGATGCCGTAGGCCCCACTACAGCTATCATCTTTTTCTTCTGCACCGGAGCTGCATTAGCTGCCTTTGCACTGTGCTTATGCTTATCAGCCGTGATTATCGTTTTCATCGCATCAACAGCCGTCCTTATGGCCGCCGTCAGGTCAAAGTCATCGCTGTCCTCATAGCCCTTGCTCTTTCTCTCCTGATTCCACAAAGCATGGAGCACACAGCCCATCCTGATGCCTCTTGCAGAAGCTACGGTGAGCAGCGCCGCCGTTTCCATTTCGGAAGCAAGCACGCCAAGCCTTTTCCATGCGCTCCACTTATTTCTGAGCTTGTATTCAACAGGCATGATCTCAGGCGAATGCTGCCCGTAGAAGGAATCCTTGCTCTGTATTATACCCGTATGGACACGGAAACCGTTTTTTTCGGCAGCTTCGGCAAGAGCCTTTACCATCCCGAAATCAGCCGCGGCCGGAAATTCAAGCGGAGCATACTCCCTCGATGTGCCCTCCATCCTTACAGCAGCGGTCGGCACTATGATATCGCCGGGTATAACTCCCTCGCTTATCCCTCCGCAGGTGCCTGTCCTTATAGCTGCCCGAAGTCCTGCTTCGCACAGCTCTTCAAGAGCGATAGCCGCCGACGGTCCGCCTATGCCTGTTGAAAGGACTATCACCCTTTCGCCGCACAGCCTGCCCGCCCACGATGTGAACTCTCTGTTTGAGGCCAGCTTCTCCGGCTCGTCAAGGTACTGCGCGATAAGCTCCACTCTGCCCGGATCTCCGGGAAGTATAGCATACCCTGCGCCCTGTTCTCTTGTTATTCCTATATGAAAAAGTTTTTCTTCATTCACTTCAATACACCTCTCGCAGTTAAGGATAAGCCCTCATTCGATCTGTCAGAACATTCCCTTTTTCTTTAATATTATATACATTACAAGCATAAGAATACCCGAAAGCAGTACCGGGAACCACCAATAATTGTCTATCGGCAGGCCTGTTACTATGTTCATGCCGTAGAAGCCCGATATTACCGTAGGAACGGATACCAGCAGCGTCAGAGAAGCCTGTATTTTCATTATTACGTTAAGGTTGTTTGAGATAATGGACGCGAACACATCCATCGTACCTGTAAGGATGTTCAGATGTATAGCCGCCATATCCACAGCCTGCTTTATCTCGATAAGCACATCCTCAAGCAGATCCTGATCCTCGTCATAAAGCTTGATATATCTGCCGCGCATTATTTTTTCAAGCGTCAGTTCGTCTGCCTTGAGCGATGAAGAAAAATACACAAGCGACTTTTCGATATCGAGCAGCTGATGAAGCTCCTTATTCTGCGCCGAACGTCTCAGTTCACGCTCTATGCGGTTGTTTATCTTGTCTATCTGCTTCAGGTACTGCAAATACTTCGTTGCCATCCTCAGCATGATATGCAGGACAAAATGGGTCTTGTATCCGGTTATTACATTCTTGACTACTCCCTCAGAAAATTCACTGAGCACCGGGTTCTCGTCAAGAGCGATAGTTATAACATTATTATCCGTTATCATTATTGCAATAGGCATTGTGGAATAGGTAATGTTGCGGTTCACCTTCTCGACCACTGGAGCATCAATGATTATCAGCGTGGTGCCGTCCTCACTGTCGATATGCGACGACTCCTCCTCATCAAGTGCGGAGCGCATAAGCTCAGGCGGTATCTTGAAGGTATCGAGCAGATACTGCACCTCATCATCCTCCGGAGCAATACAGTTTACCCAGCAGCCCTGTTCATATTCTCTTATCTCAACTATTTTTCCGTTTATCGTTTTGTAGTAGCTTATCATTGCAGACGCCTCTTTTCTTTAAAAAGGCCGCACGGGTCAGCCCGCACGTCCCGTTTGCGGTAAATCGCTGCTGTTTTCGTTTTATATCAGGACCAGGACTCACTGCCGACCACCTCGCAATAGTTTTATTTTTAACGATACATAGTTATTATAATATTTTTTGTGCAAATAATCAAGTGAATTCGACAGCAATTTCACAAAAAACAGCAAATGAATGCAATTTTCACGGATCGGCTGTCCTATATATTTCCCATAGGATATGCATTATATTGATTGCCTGACAGCTCTGTGGTATAATATCCATACATACAGGAAAGCGAGTGACAAGCAAATGGAAATAGTATCACTGATAATGCAGGCGGCGGTCATCATACTGCTGCTGATACTTATCATCAAAGGAAGACCGGGCGGTTCAGGCCTTACAGACAATGATATAAAAAGGCTTTCGGCCGAGGTATGTGAGCAGATCGAAAATGAAAAGCACGAAAGCCGCGAAGCTATGTCGGAAATGAAAAGAGAGCTTTCGGGCAGCATGAACGACAATATGCGTTTTCTCAGCGAACAGCTCATAAGCAGTCAGACACATTCTTCCGCAGAGCAGTCACGGCACACCGCAGAGCTTTTCGCCGCACAGAAAAGCCAGCTCACAGTCATCGGCAGCTCTCAGACCGACCAGATAGCGCTGATGCAGAAAAGCACAGAAAAACAGCTCTCGGATATGGACAGAAGCATAACGAATCAGCTAAAGCAGCTTGAAACACGCTTTGCAAGCATTGATTCAGGTCTTGAGACAAGACTTCAGGCAATACGCGAAACTGTCGATACACAGCTGCGCGGCATAAGAGAGGACAACACCAGGCAGCTTGAACAGATAAGGGGAACCGTTGACGAAAAGCTCCAGCAGACCCTTGAAGCAAAGATGAACGAATCGTTCCGGCTCGTCAGCGAAAGGCTCGAACAGGTATATAAGGGACTTGGTGAGATGCAGAACGTAGCCAAGGGCGTAGGCGACCTGAAAAAGGTGCTCTCGAACGTAAAGACAAGAGGCATCTTAGGCGAGGTACAGCTCGGAGCTATACTGAAAGAAATACTGACGCCGGAGCAGTATGATGAAAATGTAGCCACCGTTCCCAAAAGCTCTAACCGTGTCGAGTTTGCCGTAAAGCTTCCGGGCATTGAGGAAGGTCAGACCGTATACCTGCCGATAGATTCAAAATTCAACGGCGACACATTCAGCCGCTTACAGGATGCATACGAGTCAGCCGACAGGGAACTGATCGCACAGTGCCGCAAAGAGCTTGCGGATGCTGTACGCAAGTGCGCAAAGGATATCAGCTCAAAATATATCGCGCCGCCCTCTACCACACAGTTTGCGATAATGTTCCTGCCTGTTGAAGGGCTTTATGCCGAGGTCGTTAATATGCGCGGTCTTGTTGAAGATTTGCAGCGCACATACAAGATAAATGTTGCCGGTCCGTCAACAATGGCAGCTATGCTCAATTCACTGCGCATGGGATTCCAGACCCTTGCAGTACAGAAGCGCAGCGGAGAGGTCTGGTCAGTGCTTGCGGACGTCAAGACGGAATTTGCCGCTTTTGAAAAGGTACTGACAGATACACAGTCCCGCATACGCAAAGCCGAGGAAGGGCTTGAAGCGCTTGTAGGCACACGCACAAGAAAAATCAACCGTACTCTCAGCGGCATAGAACGGCTCGATGCGGGTAATACTTGAGGCAACACCGCACAAAGACCGCCTAACGGCTTAGCACCACATCTGCTTGCACTTTTTCCGTCATCTTGCACAGAAATTTCTCGACATACGTCAGTATGCCTAATTTCTCGACATACGTCAGTATGCCTTCAAAATTTCTATACAATCTGACGAAAAAATTGACGGCGCATCTGCGGCACTATCTTTGTGCGGTATTGCCTTGATTTTTGCAATAGTATAGTATAAAATTAAACCATCACCGCCGCCCCCGATTCGGCACAGAGCCTGTTCAACGCATACCGCAGTCAGTGCCGCCAGAGCGAATAAATCAGCGTCTGTAAAAGAGGTTTTTGCAAAGCACTGCGAATGCACCAGCTTCTACGGGGATGACTACAGAATGAGCAGAACAAAGCGAGTGTAAACGAGCGGAGCGGACAAGGGAGCGGCAGCTTGCCGCCGGTGAATTTTGATGCATTTGTGAGTAAAATGAGGAGTAGATAAAATGAAAAAAATACAGTTTGCAGCACCATGCCTTATGGGACTTGAAGGCTTATGCGCCGATGAGCTTAAAAGACTTGATATAGAAAACGTAAGAGCCGAAAACGGCAGAGTGCTTTTTGAGGGCGATTTTTCCGCATTGGCAAGAGCAAACCTTTGTTCACGCTATGCCGAAAGAATACAGATACTCCTCGGTGAATTTCCCGTTTACAGCTTTGAGGATCTGTTTCAGGGCGTGTACCGCCTGCCGTGGGAGGAATTCGTCGGCGAAAAGGACGCATTCCCTGTAAAGGGGCACAGCGTCAGCTCAAAGCTTTCAAGCGTGCCGGACTGCCAGAAAATAATCAAAAAGGCCGCCGCAAAAAGGCTCGGAACAAAATACGGCACATCATGGCTCGAAGAGACAGGCAGCCTGCATCAGATACAGTTCCTTATCATCAAGGATAAATGCAGCATACTTCTTGACACATCGGGAGCCGGACTGCATAAAAGGGGCTATCGCGCAAATTCCGCAGCCGCACCTATAAAAGAAACTCTTGCTGCGGCTATGGCCGACCTTTCAAGGGTGCGCCATTTCAGCACTGTAATAGACCCCTTCTGCGGTTCGGGTACTATACTTATAGAATCGGCACTTAAAGCAATGAATATCGCGCCCGGTCTGCGCAGGAGCTTTGCCGCAGAAAAATGGGGCGCAGTGCCGTCCTCCGTATGGGCTATTGAAAGAGAACGCGCTATGGACAGCATAAACAAGGACGCTGAATTTCAGGCATACGGATATGATATCGACCCTGCCGCAGTTGAGCTGACTCTTGAAAACGCAAGAAAAGCAGGCGTTGAGAACCGCATCAGCGCACAGGTGCGCGATATAAAGGATTTCAGCTCAGAACATGAAAGGGCTGCCGTGATATGCAACCCGCCATACGGCGAAAGACTGCTCGATATGCAGCAGGCAAGGGAGCTTTATAAAATAATGGGCAGCAAATTCATACAGAGGGACGGATGGAGCTACAGCATAATAAGCCCCGACGACAGCTTTGAGGATACCTTCGGACGTCCTGCCGATAAGCGCCGCAAGCTGTACAACGGCATGATAAAATGTCAGCTCTATATGTATTTCAGGAGAAATAAAGGATAACAAACAAGCATCAGCTGAGGAGGTAAGCTCATGGGATTTGCGCATCTTCACCTGCATACGGAATACAGTCTGCTTGACGGTGCCTGCCGGATAAGCGAACTCTTCCAAAGAGTAAAAGAGCTCGGACAGGATGCTGTGGCCGTTACTGACCACGGCGTTATGTTCGGAGTGATAGATTTTTACAGAGCTGCCAAGGCAGCCGGCATAAGACCCATCATAGGCTGTGAGGTCTATGTTGCGCCAAGAAAGCATACCGACCGCATACCGGAGCTTGACAGAGAAAACCGCCATCTTGTACTTCTTTGCGAAAACAATACCGGATATCAGAACCTGATAAAGCTTGACTCACTTGCATGGACAGAGGGCTTCTACAACAAGCCGAGGGTAGATATGGAACTGCTCGAAAAATATCACGAGGGGCTTATCGCACTTTCGGCCTGTCTTGCAGGAGAGATACCCAAAGCCCTTATGAGGAACGACTACGACAGCGCCAAAAAGGCTGCGCTTGAATATAAAAGAATATTCGGTGAGAATAATTTCTTCCTTGAATTGCAGGATCACGGCATTGTGGAGCAAAGAAAAATAAACCCGCAGATCATAAAGCTTTCGGAGGAATGCAATATCCCGCTTGCTGCCACAAACGACTGTCACTACATCAGGCGCGGGGACAGCGAGCTGCAGAACGTACTGCTCTGCATACAGACCAACAAGACGCTTGACGAAGAAAACTCGATGCGTTTCCCTACTGATGAATTTTACGTAAAAAGCGAACAGGAAATGCGCTCTCTCTTCCCTGAGCATCCGGAAGCAATAGAAAATACAGAAAAGATAGCTCAGCGCTGCAATGTGGAATTTGAATTCGGAGTGCGCAAGCTGCCGCATTTTGATGTGCCTGACGGCAAAGACCATACCGTGTATTTCCGCGAGGAATGCTACAAGGGGCTTCACCGCAGATACGGCTACACTCCGGAACGCTCACTCATCGACAGGCTGGAATATGAAATAAAGACCATAGATGAAATGGGCTTTGTCGATTACTTTCTTATCGTAAACGACTATGTAAGCTATGCAAAAAAGAACGATATACCCGTAGGCCCCGGGCGCGGCTCGGGCGCAGGCAGTCTTGCGGCATACTGCATCGGCATAACCGGGATAGACCCCATAAAATATGACCTGCTCTTTGAAAGATTCCTGAACCCGGAAAGAGTAAGTATGCCGGATTTCGACATCGACTTCTGTACTGAACGCAGACAGGAGGTCATAGACTATGTTATCAGAAAATACGGCAGCGACCACGTTGCGCAGATAGCTTCATTCGGAACAATGGCTGCAAAGGGCTCTGTGCGTGACGCAGGCAGGGCAATGGGGCTGCCTTATGCATTGTGCGACAGGATAGCAAAGCTCATTCCGGGCGACCTGAACATGACTATACAGAAGGCTCTTTCGGTATCCGCTGAGCTTAAAGAGCTGTATGAAAGCGACCCGACCGTGCATAAGCTTATCGACACTGCTTCATCACTTGAGGGTATGCCCAGACACATGACAATGCACGCTGCAGGAGTAGTTATAACCGAAAAGCCCGTAAGCGACTATGTGCCGCTTGCAAGAAACGATGATTCAGTCGTTACCCAGTTCACAATGACAACGCTTGAAGAGCTCGGCCTGCTCAAAATGGACTTTCTCGGTCTTAGGAACCTCACCGTTATACACGATGCAGAGCTGACAATACGCAAAGAAAAGCCCGACTTTGACATAAACCGCATCCCCGATAACGACAAGGATGTTTACCGCCTGTTTGCAGAAGGCGATACAGAGGGCGTTTTCCAGTTCGAGTCAAACGGCATGAAAAACGTGCTCACACAGCTTCGTCCGCAAAATCTTGAGGATATCATAGCCGTGCTTTCGCTCTACCGTCCGGGCCCGATGGAGTCTATACCGCGATACATCGAGAACCGTCACCATCCCGAAAAAGTGACATACAAGCATCCGCTGCTTGAACCCATCCTTAAAGTCACCTACGGCTGCATAGTGTATCAGGAGCAGGTAATGCAGATCTTCCGCTCACTTGCGGGATATTCCCTCGGCCGTGCAGACATTGTGCGCAGAGCTATGTCAAAGAAGAAAAAGAGCGTCATGGAGCAGGAAAGGAACGTATTCATCTACGGCCTTACCGATGATAACGGAAATGTCGTTGTTGACGGCTGCGTAAGGCGCGGCGTTCCCGAAAGCACCGCAAAGGATATCTTCTCTGAGATGGAAAGCTTCGCGTCCTACGCATTCAACAAATCACACGCTGCCTGCTACTCGCTTATTTCGTATCAGACGGCATATCTAAAGTTGCACTATCCGTGCGAATATCTTGCCGCACTGCTGACAAGCGTTCTCGGCAATTCCGGCAAGGTCGCTGTATATACAGACGAATGTACCCGTCACGGCATAACCGTCACGCCGCCGCACGTCAACACAAGCGATGCAGGCTTTACCGTTGACGGAAAAATGATAAAGTTCGGGCTTCTCGCCGTAAAGAATCTCGGACGCTCGCTAATAGACAGGATAATACGTGAGCGCAGGAACGGACGCTTTACTTCATTTTACGATTTTTGCAGCCGGCTTTACGGAACCGAGCTCAACAAGCGCGCTCTTGAAAGCCTTATCCGCTGCGGCGCCCTTGACGACCTCGGCGCAAACAGAAAACAGATGATGCTTGCAAGCGACACCTTCCTAAGTACGATAGCCGCCGAAAAAAGCACAGGCATCGAAGGTCAGCTTGATCTTTTCGGCATGGTAAGCGGAGGACATACAGAGCCAAAACTTCCCGCCGTTGACGAATACTCTCCCTCTGAGCTGCTTGAAATGGAGAAGGACGCCGCAGGTATCTATCTGACAGGCCACCCTCTTTCCGAATATGACAGTGTGGCAAACGCACTTCACGCCGACAGGATAAGCGATATTACCGACGCGGAAAACAGCATCTACACTGACGGCAAAAAGGCCGATGTGTTTGCAATAGTCAGCAGCACCAAACTAAAAACCACCAAAAGCGGCCAGCAGATGGCTTTTGTTCAGATAGAGGACAAATACGGTTCAATGGAAATGATAGTATTCCCCAAAACGCTTGCGGAATACGGCGGCATCCTGCGTGAGGGCGCAATACTTCGCATCGGCGGAGTGATACAGTGCCGTGAAGATGAGGACAAAAAGCTGATATGCAATACACTTCAAAACGCCCCCAAAAAACTTGACCCCGAAACTGCTGCGAACCGCTCTGACGATAAAAGCGGCAATGCTCCTGCAAGTGCAAAAAGGAAAGCTAAAATGCCCGGATTATACCTGCGCATACCGAACGACCACTGCACCGAATATATCAGGGCTATACAGATCACGGATATATTTGACGGCTCATTCCCGTTGTTTATATATTTCACCGAAAGCAGGCGCCTGTGGCGCACTCCTTCATCTATGTTCGTTGACCCGAACCCCGTAATGATAAAAGAACTGAAAAAGCGCATCTCCCCTGAAAATGTTGTTCTTGTGGAATAATACTAATACCTAACAAAAAGCAGATAATTTTTGCGGTCTGATTTCCGCAAACCTAAGTCTGCTTTTTATCAGTAAATTAGTATAAAACGATCCCGGCAAACCGACAAAAAGGTTTACCGGGATCATTTTACGCTTTTTATTCAGACCGCATACACCGCTGATATTACCACCATGACATGATCCAGCGATAAAGATCCTCGTAACGGTGAGCGGAGTTTGACCATGAGTAGTCCTTCTCCATGCCGCGGACAGCGATCTCGTTCCAGCGGTCTCTCTGGGTAAAGTATACTGTCTTTGCATAGTTGATAGCACTGAGCATATCGTCAGCATTATAGTTGGTGAACGAGAAGCCTGTGCCGCTGTTCTCGTACCAGTTGTAGGGCTGGACGGTATCCTTCAGGCCGCCTGTTTCACGAACGATCGGCACTGTGCCGTAACGCAGAGCGATAAGCTGTGTAAGGCCGCAGGGCTCAAAGCGTGAGGGCATAAGCATAGCATCGGCAGCAGCATAGAGCTTATGTGCCCTGTTGTCCGAATAATAGATGTTTGCGGAAACTCTTTCGGGATACTTCCACTGATAATGACGAAACAGGTTCTCATACTGCGGGTCGCCTGTGCCGATAACGACAAACTGAGTGTGCTCATCGGTGATCTGCTCGATAACATGGTTAACAAGGTCAAGGCCCTTCTGGTCGGTAAGACGAGAGATAATGCCTATCATAAACTTGTTGTCATCGACAGGCAGACCAAGCTCAGCCTGGAGTCCGCGCTTGTTGAGCACCTTCTTGTCAAAGGTCTTTGTAGTGTAATGCTCATAGATCTGTATATCGTGAGCAGGATTATAAACATTATAGTCAATGCCGTTTACGATACCGCAAAGATTGGGGTTCTTATGGCGCATAAGACCGTCAAGACCCTCACCGTAGTAAGGCATCTGTATCTCATTTGCGTAAGTATCACTTACAGTCGTTACATAGTCGCAGAATACGATGCCGCCCTTGAGCATATTCGCATCATGCTTGAATTCAAGATTTTCAGTTGAGAATACATACTCCGGGAAGCCTGTGAACTGTCTGAATGTCTTGATATCCCATATACCCTGGAATTTCAGGTTATGGATAGTCATCATTGACTTTATGCCCCAGTAGAAGCTGTTGTCTCTGAATATAGTTCTGAGATAAACCGGAACAAGCGCAGCCTGCCAGTCGTGGCAGTGGATAAGGTCAGGGCGGAAGCCTACTGTAGGCAGGATAGCAAGTGCAGCCTTGCAGAAGAATGTAAAGCGCTCGATATCCCATTTAAGGTTGTTGGTGTAGGGTGTGTCGCCGCCGAAATAGCCCTCGTTATCAATGAAGTAATAGTGTATGCCCTCATGGATATACTCCATGATGCCCACATACTTATGATCCGGCAGATGTCCGAGATCCATATAGAAGCTCGAAACATAATTGAAATGCTGACGATACTCCCACGGGATGCACATATATTTCGGGATAACAACACGCACATCAAATTCGTCCTTGTTGAGCATCTTCGGCAGTGCGCCGACTACATCTGCCAATCCGCCTGTCTTGATAAACGGATAGCATTCGGAAGCTACAAACAGAATGTTTCTCATAATCATTTCTCCGTTCTTTTAGTCTGTATGCTTACGCACACGAATACATATAACCGATTTTATTATATCTAATAATTTCCAAATATTCAATACATTTTTTATATTTTTATCTGCTTTTTTAATAAAATTTTGTATAAAAAATTTGCTCCGTGTTCCGAAAGCCTTCCGGAGCACAGAGCAAATGTGCATTTTTTAAGATATCAGCCCTGATCGGAGTATATTCTTGTATAAAGCACAGAACCGTCAGAGTTGCAGAGACGGAACTCCATCGTAAACGGACGGACATTGTACTGAGTTTCGAGCTGAGTGATCGTCTGAGCCATCTGCGGGCTCATAGATTCATACTGATTTGCAAGAGAAGCAATGTTTGTTCTTACTTCCTCAGAATTAGGGTCAACATACGAGGTGAGTGTCATAAAGAATACAAGTGAATCCTCGCCGTTGTACTGACCTGTGATCTTCAGTTCGTCGGTATCGTACTGCTGAGCAAACATCTGTGCCACGCCGGAGATACCTACATCGGCTTCAAGAGCGGCTCTGATGCTCTGCTTACCTGTAGGAGTGACCGTTGAGGGCTGCACAACTGTTGAAGGCTGCACTACAGTTGAAGGCTGCACTACAGTTGAAGGCTGCACAACTGTTGAAGGCTGCTGCTGAGATGTCTGTATATCCCAAGGCATCGGCGCAGTCGAAGTGCCGGTATTGCTGCCGCCGCCTGAACAAGCGGTAAGCATCACTGCCGAAACGGCAACAGCTGCAAAAAATGATATAAGTCTGGTAAGCTTTTTCATAAGAGTTACCTCCGTTTATCTCAGATAATAAATAGTACAAAATAATTGTACAATACCATATTATCATAATAATGTCAAAAATACAATAGTAAGCACAAATTTAATCCGCGGCGGCAGCGCAGAGCCTGCGCACCCATGCCTGTTCTGCTCATTCTGCAGTCATTCCCGCAGAAGCAGATATATTCACGGTCTTTCGACGAACATTCTTTTACAGACGATAGTTTACTCACTCTGGCGTTATTGACTACAGTATATGTTGAACAGGCAGCGAAATCGGGCGCGGCAGCTTGCCCCCCGGAGAAATCAGCTGACCGGTCTGATTTGTGCCGCATGGTCTGACAGCTTCTCCGGATATTGCATATATGTCATCGCAGCGGCTCTCAAGATCAAACGCTCTGCGGCAGGCATCGTTCAGCTTTGAAAGCTCGGAAACTTTCGTTATTATCGGCAAAGACGAGCGTTTTTTTATTTCTGAAAGCGCAAGCCTGCCCGTACCGTTGAAGCCAAGCACCCTGATATACGGCGGCGACGGGAGCATATCAGACGCAGTAATGCCAAGCAAGGCATAAGTTAATATCCGCCTGAGCCTTGCCATTGTGTAGCGCTTTGTCTTGACTGACGCAAGTATCTCCGAAACGGAAACGCCGCTGCGCACAGCCGAATACAGACGGTTTTCAAGTCCCTCACCTATCTCAGGCAAGACCGCCATATCGGAAAGCGTCATCATCCGCAGACGGTAAAGCATGACCCTTTCAAGAGCCTTCATGCGGTCCGGCTGCGCTCCGGCCAAAGACCTGCCGAAAACCTCAAAAGCTCCTGCGGGTACGTATTCCTGTATTGACGCCCCTTCAAGCGCAAGCTCCCGCAGTCGTGACGCAGAAGCAAAGCCGCCGTCTGCTTCCGCACTGTCATGCAATGCTCCGAGACGTTTCACCGTATGCGGTGTTATGCTGCTTTTCAGTAAAGAAAGCGCCTTCAGATATTCTATGCCGAGAATATCATTAGGCCGGCGCAAAGCATCGGCAGCTTCATCGCCGCAAAGCTCACGCACCGCCTGCTCACGGGCTGACGCAAAGGTAACGCCGGTAACAAGCTTCTCCCTTATCCTGTCCTTAACGGCGTCACCCTCAAGAGCAAGCGCAGCTTTTCTCAGCAGCTCTGTACTGCCGCACTCAGACCCGAAAAAAATACTGTCTGCGCATCCGAGAGCATTCAGTATGCTTACGCCTCCGAAGGCAAAGCGCTCTGCTCCTGCGCAGGCAAAGGTGACAGGAAGCTCTGTCACGAGGTCGGCGCCGCAGTTCAGGGCAGCTTCGGCACGGCTGTGTTTATCGAAGTATGCAGGGCTGCCCCGCTGAGTAAAGTTTCCGCTCATACAGGCAACTATGCACTCAGCACCGCTCTCTCTCATGCAGTCAAGAATATATTTGTGCCCGTTGTGCAGCGGGTCAAATTCGCATATAATTGTTGAAATAACCATAAGCAGTCACCCCGATGAAAAAACTGTCCGACTATACAAAAAAATGTTGAATTATTTTTTAGTTTGTATTATTATTATATATACAGAAAGCTATTTTGGCAATAACAGAAACAGGAGGATAAACAAAAATGAAAATTCTTGTAATCAACGCAGGAAGCTCATCTATGAAGTATCAGCTCATTGATATGACCGACGAGAGCGTTCTTGCAAAGGGCAACTGCGAAAGAATAGGCATCGACGGACATTTCAAGCACAGCACAGGTGACGGCAGAGTATTTGAGACAGACGTTACCATGAACAACCACACCGAGGCATTTATCCAGATAAAGAATGCTCTCATCAGCGAAGAGTACGGCGTTATCAAGTCGCTTGACGAGGTATCGGCTATCGGCCACAGGATCGTGCAGGGCGGCTCACTTTTCAGCAAGTCCGTTATCGTAACTGAGGATGTTATAAAGGGTATTGAGAGCCTTATCCCGCTCGCACCTCTCCACAACGCCGCACACGTTCAGGGCATCAGGGCTTGTATCGACGTATTCGGTACAGAGGTCCCAGAGGTCGTTGTATTCGATACCGCTTTCCATTCCACAATGCCAGAAAAGGCATTTATCTATCCTGTTCCCTATGAGTACTATGAGAAGTACGCTGTGCGCCGCTACGGCTTCCACGGAACATCTCACAGATACGTTTCCGCACGCTGTGCAGAGCTTATGGGCAAGGATCTCAAGGATATAAAGATGATAACCTGCCATCTCGGCAACGGTTCATCAATAACCGCTATCAAGGACGGCAAGGTCATCGACACAAGCATGGGTCTTACTCCTCTTGACGGCATTATGATGGGCACAAGAACAGGCTCGCTCGATCCGTCTGTTGTTACCTTCATTGCCGAGAAGGAACACATGACTGCGCCTGAAATGGATACTCTCCTGAACAAAAAGTCGGGCTTCCTCGGCATCTCAGGCATTTCATCTGACGACCGTGACGTTACCGCAGCAGCAGAGGCAGGCAACGCAAGAGCAAAGCTTGCTATTGACATTCTTGAATATGACATTCTCAAATACATCGGCAGCTACACCGCAGTTCTCGGCGGAGTAGACGCTATCGTATTCACAGCCGGCATCGGTGAAAATCAGTGCTCACACCGCAGCAATGTATGCCACGCTCTTGAATTCATGGGCGTAAAGATAGATGACAAGCTTAATGACGAAATGATCAGAGGCAAGGAAGGCAAGATCTCAACACCAGACTCAACTGTTGAGGTCTATGTAATACCCACAAACGAAGAGCTTGTTATCGCAAGAGATACAATGGCACTCGTAACAAAGTGATCAGGATCAGGACCGCATAACAAAAGGCCGACAGATCGTTAAAAATCTGCCGGTCTTTTTTTGTCTTCAGCTTTTCGGCCTGCTTATCTCATAGACCATGACATCACACATATCATACTCGGAAAATTTTCTCAATTCCCTGTCCATGCCTACAAAGTGCATTCCGCATTTCTCCATCACTCTGCCGGATGCAGGATTGTCAGTGTGGTGCCTTGCACTGACAACATTATATCCGCACCTGAACAGCTCATTGATAACAGCCTTTACTGCCTCTGTCATATATCCCTTGTTCCAGAGCCGCCTTGCAATAACATAGCCGATCTCTGCGCATCGGTCGTGATCCCTGAATCCGACTACATCAACACAGCCGACTGCCTCGTCATCGTCCTTCATTGTTATTGCCCAGCGATACTCAAAGCCCTCGGCAGCCTCTTTAAGATAATGGTTAAGCAGCCACTGAGTACTTTTAAGCTCCTTGTGCCGGTACCAGCGGCAAAAGCGTGCAACCTCGGCATCGCTTGTCCAGTTGCGGAACATCGCCTCGGCATCGCCCTCCATAAAAGGACGCAGCTTTAGTCTTTCAGTCATAATAACGCTCATATCCGACACCCCTTTCCCTTTGTCCAGTCAGCCTTATTCCTTCTCAGCTTACTACATTTACAGGTGTTCCCGCAAGAAATGCCCTGATATTTCCCGCAACAATGCTCATCAGTCTTTCTCTCGTTTCAACAGGTGCCCATGCTATGTGCGGCGTCATAATGCAGTTCTTAGCCTGCATAAGGATACAGTCCTCCTCCATAGGCTCAACATTTATCGTGTCTATGCAGGCGCCTCCGAGGTGACCGCTGTTCAGTGCATCACACAGGTCTTTTTCGGATATAACTCCGCCTCTTGCAGTATTCACAAAAAGAGCGCCTTTTTTCATCACAGCAAAGCTCTTTCTGTTGAACATTTCTTTTGAGTCTTCATTAAGCGGACAATGCACTGTAACAATATCACTCACTCTCAGAAGCTCATCAAAGCTTACCTGACTTACTCCCTCAACATCCCTTCTGCTGCGGTTATAAGCCACGACCTTCATGCCAAAGGCGCGGGCTATTCCGGCTACAGCCTGACCTATCGCGCCAAGTCCGACAATACCCAGTGTCTTGCCCGAAAGCTCGTTCAGCGGGTAAACAAAAGGTGAAAATGTCGGGCTGCGCTTCCATCTGCCCTCGGCAACGTAGGTATTATACATAGAGACCTTATTGTAATGCTCAAGTATCAGTGCAAAGGTGTGCTGGGCAACTGCGCTTGTAGAATACGAGCCTGCATTGCATACGGTTATGCCGTGTTCCCTGCAATATGGGATATCAATATTATTGTAACCTGTAGCAAAAAGCCCGATATATTTCAGCTTATGCGCAAGCCTGAGACTGCCCGCATCCATAAGCGTCTTGTTGCATATGACCATATCCGCATCGGCTATTTTTTCGGCTACCTCATCATATCTGAGCAGACCGTACTGCTCAACTTCTCCGAATTCACTGAGCCTTTCTGCGCTTACAAGGCCGTCAACTACTGTCTGTGCATCTGTCAATACTATTTTCATTATTATCACTGTCCTTCAATTAAATTATAAACAAAACAAGCCGTTAAGTCAACAGTAAAAGCTCTCTTATAATCAATATTTTTTATTCCTGCTCCTTGTATTTCCTGTTATTGGTATTTTTGTACTTTAATGCCTTTTGAGTAAGTGCTGAGATCTCAGGGCTTTATCCTGCCAGGACATAGGACCTGCATCTTTTAATAATTGCTGACAGACACTTGATTTCCGGAATGGTTTCTGATAGAATCAACAGTATCGGAAAATTTAATACTAATTCCTGATAAAAAGCAGACTTAGATTTGCGAGGATGATTTTCGCAAGACGCGGCAGAGGACGCAGGAATCCTGACGGATTCCGGGAACGACAACAAAGCATTGCGGAAATCAGACCGCAAAAATTGTCTGCTTTTTGTTAGGTATTAGTATAAGGAAAGGAAATTTTTAATGGACCGCAAAAACACTCTTAAACGCGCGCTGATACTTGCAGTGCCCATGATGATACAGAACGGCATAACCAACGCTGTCGGGCTTGTGGATCATATCATGGTAGGCAGTCTTGGCACAGAAGCAATGACAGCCGTTTCCATTGTCGGGCAGCTCATATTCGTGTTCACGCTTGCGATCTTCGGGGGATTATCGGGGCCGGGCATCTTCACGGCTCAGTTCTACGGTCAGGGCAGCACCGAAGGAGTACGGGCATCCACGCGAATGAAGGCTATAATATGCGCTGCAATAACCGCTGCCGGCATAGCGGTATTTCTTATCGGAGAAAACGCTCTTTTCAGCCTGTATCTTCACGGCGAAAGCTCTGAGATAAACTCAGATCTGACTGTACGATACGCAAGCGAATATCTGCACATAATGCTTATCGGGCTGCCTGCAATGGCTGTAACTCAGATATATTCCACCTCACTGCGCGAGACAGGCGACAGTATAAAGCCTATGTTTGCCGGCATCGTTTCGGTAGGTGCAGATATTATTTTCAACTACCTGCTGATATACGGCAGTCTTGGGTTCCCGCAGCTTGGAGTACGAGGCGCGGCGACAGCGACTGTGATAGCAAGATATCTTGAAATGGGCGTGATCGTACTCTGGGCATACGCAAAAAGAAAAAATCACACGTTCATACAGGGACTGTGGAGCACGCTCCGCATACCAAAAGAGATATGGAAAAAGATACTTGTCAAAACTATACCGATATTATGCAATGAATTTCTTTGGGCGGCAGGGCTTGCTGCGCTGACACAATGCTATTCGAGCCGCGGCTTGTCGGTCGTAGCAGGCATAAACATTTCCAATGTCCTGTGCAACCTGTTCAACGTAGTCTTTGTCGCGCTCGGACATTCGGTAGGCATACTCGTAGGGCAGCAGTTAGGCGCCGGCAATTTTGAACAGGCAAAGAAGGACTCCTTCCTGCTGACTATCTTCACCGCCTCTCTCTGCGCAGGCCTGACGGCAGGGCTTATCGCGCTTTCCGGCACATTTCCTCAGCTCTACGACACAAGCGACGAGGTGCGTTCCTTAGCTTCCGGCTTCATTACGATAACCGCCCTGTTCTTTCCTGTTCAGGGCATACTCAACACCCTGTATTTCACACTGCGTTCCGGCGGCAAAACGCTCATCACCTTCATTTTTGACAGCGTATTTTCATGGACGGTAACTCTCCCTGCCGCGATCATTCTCTGTACGCTGACCGGACTTCCGGTGCTTGCCGTTTATGCCATCGTGCAAAGCATAGACATAATCAAAATAACTATCGGCGCCGTAATGATAAAAAAAGGTATATGGATCAACAACCTGACAGGCGGCAAACAATAGTATTACCCCGCAGGCAGGCCGGAGCGAATACATAAAAAAGTCAGACGACAGCGCCGCCTGACTCTTTTTTTATGTATGGTTATTTATGATTTATCGGACTGAACAGCACTCGATTTTTCGGTGATGTTGTTTGTAATATTTTCGGTAGTAGAAGTAGAAAGCATTCCCTTGACAGGCTCGGCTGCTGCTTTTACAAGACCGTTAAGCTCTTCATTAAAGCTTTTTCCGTTAAGAGCCTGATTTTTAGTATCAAGGATCTTCATCAGCTCAGGAATACCCGCAAGAGTATCAAGCAGGGCATTTCCCGTAGAACCTCCCTGTGAGCTTCCTCCGATATTTACAAACTGCGCATTTTTGCCAAGCTCCGCCATGATCGTAGCGGTCTTTGTAGCTATCTCTATCCTTGCCTGAGTTTCGATCTTTACCTTTTCGATCTCAAAGTTGACCTTTTCATTTGATGCGCGGGCTTCTGCAAGGGCTCTTTCACCTTCTGCTTTTGCCATAAGCTTGGCTTTTTCGGCTTCTGCTTCGGCAATACCCTTCATTTTTGCAACTTCAGCTTCTGCAGAGCCTTCTTTTTTGATCCTCTCTGCTTCTGCCTCCGCTTTGATCTTTATGGCATTTGCTTCTTTTTCTGCAACCTGTACCTGAGCTTCAGCGTCTATCTTTTTGATATTAGCGGCAGCCTCGGCTTCGATCTGCTTCCTTTGTTTTTCTGCTTCTGCTCTGGTAGCGATCACGTCCTTTTCCTTCTGCGCAGCAAGGTTTGCCTGCTCCTGTCTTACGACCTCAACTCTACCCTGCTGTTCAGCTACCTCCTGCTGACGAACCGTTTTCTGAAGCTCACCTGCAATAGCGGCGTCTGCTTCGGCTTTGTCTGTCTGGGATTTGAATTCGGCAAGTCTCAGCTTGTTGTCTCTTTCTTTTTCTGCGATCTCAAGCTGAGATGCAAGCTCATTTTGTTTTGCCGTCTTTTCTGCAGCGGCCTTCTGGGTACGTACCTCCTGATCGACCATTGCGGTCGTTGTTTCGGCAGTCTTTCTCTTTTCCTGCATATCCGGAGCAGCCATATTGTCATAGTAGCCGTTGTTGTCTGTAATATCCTGAATATTCAGTGATACAAGCTCCATGCCCATGTTGACCATTTCGTCAGAAACTATTTCTTTTACCTTTTCTGTAAAGGTCTGCTTGTCCATAAGCACAGCTTCCGGAGTCATTGATGCTACTATATCGCGTACCGCACCTGTAAGTGTAAGGCGAACATCATTGATAATACCGTTCTGACCTCTTTCTTTGAACGACATGATAGCTTTTTTAAGTCTGTTCATATCGTTTACATCAGGTCTGATCTGAGCTGTCCAGTCAATTATGATCGGCACGGCGGTTTTGGTTTTTACTTCGTCACGGTCGGCAGTAACAGTAAGCATACAAAGATCAAAATACTGAGCTTTTCTGAAGATCGGTATAACAAAGCTGCCGCCGCTGACTTTTATCTTTGGTGTTTTGCCGCCGGTAATTATCAGCGCCTTGTCAATATCTGCGACCTTGTAAATGCAGCAGAAAAAAATTATAACTGCAATAAGTACTGCAGCTCCTATTAAGATCGGGATAACGACTCCTGACATTGTTGTTCCTCCTTTGATATAAACCGATTATTATCGGTCCACGGTTGATTTGTTCCTTACAAGTAATATTATAATAAATCTTATATATTTTTATATCGTAAAAAAATTATAATATCAACAAAATAATTGTATCAGTCCGACTAATTCTATACGATCGTCTTAAATTCCGCAGCAAGCTTTTCAAGAGAATATTCAGCGGCTGCTAAACTACTATGATTTTATTACCGGATCTCATAAGACAGGTCGTGCAGGCTTTTGATCTGCCTGCTGTACTCTGTATTATAACACATAATGGACCATAAGACAATAACCAAATCTTTAAGAACTGTCAAAATTCAGTCATTTTTCTGATCCATAAACACTCTCAGCTTTATCTTTTTATCCTCGCTGATCTATGATACTAATACCTGACAAGCCCGAAATTTTTCAGCGTGACGGTAATGATATTTCTTGCTTCAAGGAGTTCCCCCGGTGTAACCCGCCGACGCAAAATTGATCTCTGTGATTTTTTATAAATATATATTAACACCGCTGCATTAAATTATATATAATTTATACAACAATACGCTCCAAAAAACGGAAATAAAAGGGGGACTAATTATGAACACAAAAAAAGCACTTTCTGCAATTATTGCGGCAGTTATGTGTCTGTCAGTTTTCTCGGCGTGTTCAAACAACGCGGGAAAAGAAACAACTAATAGCCGCACACAAGCCGAACAAAGCCGGACTGCTGACAGCAGCAGCGCAGATGCCGAAAACTCAGATAATTCGGTCAGTCAGGCTGAAGACAGCCCAAAGCCCGGACAAAACAGTCAGACTTCGGATACTGAAAACAATATGCATACGCTTTATATAAGGGATACCGGCAAGCACCCTGAGCTGACTGCTTTCTTCCTGAATAATGTAAGCGGAAAAACCGAAGATGCAGCGATGACAAAGGTCAGCGAAAACGATGAATATATCACCTACTCCTGTAACGGAGATACAGCCAAATACAACATGATACGCATAAAATACGGAGACAACACTTTGCAGCCGGTCGCGTTCAATAAATTTGCAAACGGCTGGTATCTCAAAAACAATGCGCTTCTTCCTTATGTAGAAGGAGAAACTCCGGATTATGCGCCAAAATACAAAACGGAAGTTTTTCAGTTTGACGGATACGATAAAAATGTCTATATATGGACACCTGATGACTATGATGCAAAGTCAGAGGAAAAATATTCTACTATATACATGATCGACGGTCAGAACGCTATAGATAAAAAACTCAACTCAATGTCAAAGTGCTGGAATGCTGCCGAAAGCGTTGAAAGCATGATGTCGTTAACAAAGCATAAAGCCATTATCGTCGGAATAGAAACGACCGGATCGCCGGATAACAAAACTGCAACAAGAGATGATGAACTTATTCCTGACTTAGGTGTATTTAATGAACCTGAAGGTATGCCGGAGGAAGTAAAGGTAAAATCAAAAAAGCGCGGTGAGGCATTTGCAGACTTTGTATGCGATACGCTTATGCCTGCAATACAAAAGGAATATAATGTTTATGATGACAAAGAACATACATTCCTTGCAGGAAGCTCTTTTGGCGGTCTGGAAACCTTCTATACTGTTCTTGCACATCCTGACAAGTTTGGCGCAGGCGGGATATTCTCTGCTACTCTCAGCCTCTTTTACCAGGAAGACTGGGAAAAATTCCTTGACGGCTGTAATATAGGAAGCAGTTCTCCTTTCCTGTATTTTTATGCAGGAAGCTACGGGTTCGATAACGGCGATGCGTGCGAATCTATGAATAACCGCCTTATCGAGAGGGGCTACCCGAAGGAAAAAATCGTTTTCAGCAAATATGAGCCCGGCCAGCATAACGAGGACTTCTGGAGAAGTGTTTTCCCTGAATTTCTGGAAGCCGCATTTTCCGGCAGGCTAAACTGTCTTGAAGAAGGCGCTGAGGTCAAGTATGAGGACAGAACTTCTCCGAATGAAGTAACGCTGTCCGAAGAGGACAAGAATGTTGATCTCGATACCCTGCCGGATTATATCTATTTTGACAACAGTGAGACCAAGTGGGAAAAGGTTTATGCCTTCTGGTGGGGCTTCAAAACAGTAAACAAGATAACAGGCGAGGATTATTCAACTGATTGGCCGGGATACGAGATGGAAAGGATCGAAGGGACCGATATTTACCGCATAGCGGTTCAGTTGGGCCCGATAGGATTTTTGTTCGATTCAGGCGTGACCGATGAAGAAGTGAAGCGCGGAGCAACCGCCTATCAGACAGACGATCTTTCATTTTCCGTTTCGAGATTTGCCGGAAAAATTTATAAAATAGATCTGTCTCAGAAGCCCGAAGCCGGAAAAGGAATCGAAAAGACGAAATTCTGTTATCATGCCGGAACATGGTCAGACTATAAAGAATGATACATAGCTCTCAGCTGACAGTCCGTAACAAAACGGGCTGTCAGCCTCAAATTGAAACGGCTGAAAAAAGATGCGAAAAACAATAAACGATATATTTATTGGAGTGTGTATCAAATGAACATACAGGCGGTCGCGGAGCTTTCGACAGAGCTTATTATAAAATACTACGACAATGATTATATGCCTTTCCTGTCTTATATGGAATGCCGATGAGCATGATCTGCACTTTTCCTTGGGGAATATGGATGTATCACATACCACCTCGAACCATTCCTTTTGCTCAGTATAAGGAACAAGCGGAGTCGGGGACAGAAACTTGCCGCTTGAAATATATCAACAGCTATGATACAATTTAATAACAAGTATAATACATTTTTGGTCATGGCTTTTGATCGTATAGCTAAAATAAATGTTCGGGGAGGAAAAATAAATGCGTATAAAGAATATGCTGATGCTTCTGATATGTGTCATTATCGGATTATGGTGTATACAGCCGGCAGCAGCAAACGCGGCAAGCTCCGGATCTAAAAAAGTGCGTGTCGGCTGGTATGAGTCACCGTTCAATATCATGGACAGCAACGGCAGACGTTCGGGTTACGCCTATGATTATCAGCAAAAGATCGCAGGCTATACAAACTGGGAGTACGAATATGTGGAGGGCAGCTTCCCTGAACTGCTTGAAATGCTGGAAGCAGGAAAGATAGATCTGCTTAGCGATGTTTCATATACGGAGGAACGCACAGGAAAAATGCTGTTTTCCTCACAGCCTATGGGAGCAGAGGAATATTACATCTACGTAGTTGCGGACTCCACAAGCATAAAAGCGGGCGATGTCACTTCTCTGAAAGGCAAAAAAATCGGTATAAATAAGGGCAGCTATCAGGAAAAGCTTTTCATTGACTGGATAAAAAAATATAATACAGATGCGGAGATCGTAGAACTGATGACTTCGCAGGAAGAATCAATGCAAATGCTGAAAAACAATGAAATAGACGCCTTTGTCACCATAGATATCTATACGGAAAGCGAACTGTTTATTCCGGTATTCAAGATAGGACAGTCGGAATTCTTTTTCGCAGTAAATAAAGACAGGAATGATCTTCTGTCGGAGCTGGATGCAAGCATGGGTAAGATAAATAATGAAAACAGGTCATATAACCAGCAACTCTATGATAAATACGTCCGCTTTCAGGGAATAAACAATTACTTTTCGGAGGAAGAAGTACAATGGCTTTCGGAACACGGAACAGTCCGCGTCGGTTATCTTGAAAATTACCTTCCCTTTTGCGCCAGCGACCCTAAAACAGGACAGCTGACAGGCGCTTTGAAGGACCATCTTGAGCTTGCTTCACATTGCGCAAAAAATGCGTCGATCACATTTTCTGCTGAGGCATATCCCTCGGTTAAGGCTGCACTGGATGCCCTGAAATCAGGTGAGATAGACTGTGTATTTCCTGTCAATCTCAGCAGCTATGACGGAGAAAAAGCAGGGGTATCGGTCACGACCGCGTTTATATATTCGGAGATATCGGCAGCGGTAAGAAAAAACACATCTCACGAAATTATCTCAGAGCAGAAAATAACAACGGCCGTAAACAAAGGGAACCTGAATTATGAAGTGTTCCTGCAGGAATACTTTCCGGATTGGAATATTTTATATTGCAGCGGACTTGATGAAAGCTTTCACGCCGTAAGCAAAGGAAAAGCGGATTGTGTGCTTTTGAGCAATTACCGCATAACTCATACGGAAACACTGATGGAACAATATGAGCTTGTATCAATCCCTACAGGCAAAACGATCAGCTTTTCTTTTGCGGTCAGAAGAAATGACGGCAATCTTTATTATATACTGAACAAGGCCGCAGGGCTGGTACCGTCTGAAAAGGTTCAGTCAGAGCTGCTCAACTGGTCATGGACTGAGGAAAATTTCTCACTGATACTGTTTCTGAGGCATAACCTTTTGCTGGTCATTGGTTCGGTAGTTATTATTGCACTTGTTATAGTTCTGCTGATGATACAAAGGGCAGAACGCATAAAACGCCGTCTTTAGGAAAGAGAAAAGCTGCAGTCCGCGCTCAATACTGCCCTTGAAGAGGCACAGGCGGCAAGCAAGGCAAAGACTATATTCCTCAATAATATGTCTCACGACATACGCACACCGATGAATGCTATAGTCGGATTTACTGCGCTGGCGGCTTCACATATCGACAATAAGGAGCAGGTACAGGATTATCTTAAAAAAATAGACGTATCCAGCCAGCACCTTCTTTCACTTATCAATGATGTTATGGATATGAGCCGTATAGAAAGCGGCAAGGTGACTATTGACGAATCCGAGGTACACCTGCCCGAGATCATCCACGATCTAAAGACGATCATACAGTCTAATGTGTCTTCAAAGCGGCTTGAACTGTGCATTGATACACAGGATGTTGTCCACGAGGATATTATAACGGATAAGCTGCGCCTGAATCAGGTACTGCTGAATATCCTCTCCAATGCGATCAAATTCACGCCCGCCGGCGGCAGGATCTCATTCCGTATCATTGAAAAGCCTTCGCCTGCAGAGGACCTTGCAAGCTTTGAATTCCGTATCAAGGATAACGGTATCGGTATGAGCAAGGAATTCCAGAAAACCATCTTTGAAGCATTCACCCGTGAAAAGACCAGTACAGTCAGCGGAATCCAGGGAACAGGCCTTGGTATGGCTATCACCAAGACCATTGTGGATATGATGGGCGGCGTTATCAGCATTAATTCTGAGGAGGGCAAGGGCACGGAATTTATAGTTTCTCTTACCTTCAGGATAAACGGAACACCCGCAAAAACAGAGCCGCTCTCCGAGCTCAAAAACTGCCGTGCTCTTGTGGCGGATGATGATACCGATACCTGTCTTTCGGTCTGCTCTATGCTGCGTGATATCGGTCTGCGCCCCGACTGGACGAATTACGGCAAGGAGGCTGTTATCAGGACAAAGGAGGCGCAGGAACACGGAGAGTCTTTCAGCGTATACATAATAGACTGGATAATGCCGGATATGAACGGTATCGAGACCGTCCGGCGCATCAGGAAGGTCATCGGCGACAAGGTGCCTATCATAATCATGACTGCCTACGATTGGGCAGATATTGAGGACGAAGCGAAAGAAGCAGGTGTTACAGCCTTCTGCAACAAGCCTCTGTTCATGTCCGAACTGAGGGCTACCCTTGCAGAGCCATTCCGAAAGGATGAGAAAAAGACAGAAAAAGCCCCTGAAAATATAGACTTCTCCGGCAAAAAGATACTTTTGGCTGAGGATAACAAAATAAACCAGATGATCGCGGAGGCAATACTGACTAAAGCCGGTTTTCAGGTGGATATAGCCGAAGACGGTCAGATCGCCGTACAGAAGATGACGGATGCTCCCGCAGGCACTTATGATGTTATTCTGATGGATATTCAGATGCCTAACATGGACGGCTATGAAGCCACCAAGAGGATAAGAGCACTGGACGACAATGATAAGGCCAATATACCTATAGTTGCCGTTACTGCGAATGCTTTTGAAGAAGACCGTCAGCTTGCGCTTAAAGCAGGTATGAACGGACATCTTGCAAAGCCCTACGATGTTCCTGCTATGATGAAAATGCTGGATAAGCTGATCGGAAAGCAGAAATGATAATTATAGCATGATGTTTACAGAAATAAATTTGTAAGATACAAGGCTCTGACAGGAGTTTCACTGTCGGAGCCTTGTATGCATTATGCAAAGATATAAGCGCGCCGACAATAACAGCTTGTTTTGGAGCAAGCACAGTGAGATCATTCTCAATTTATGCCGCCTGACTGACAAAATGCCGCCGATGCGAATATTATGGTATCGGGTGATAATTATGAACGCCTGTGAGCTTACGGCTTCGATAACGGCCGCTGCAAATGCCATAGCCTGCAAATTCAATGATGATGATCTTGGAATACTTGCGCTTATACTGACACAGCTTGGTGACACTCTTGCAACTATTGCGGCACAAAGAGCTTTGTACTGTAAGGAAAATAAAACGAAGGATCCTTCGGACTTATGAGCCTGACTATTATCATTTTCAAATTTGCTCGTCCGTATGGAACCAAATCACCTCACATATTTCCGTCAAACAAAAGACCTTGACCGTTCTGATACTAATACCTAACAAAAAGCAGACAATTTTTGCGGTCTGATTTTTATCAGGAATCAGTATTATAATCATGATCGCAAATCACAAATCATTTATGCCTATATACCGAAAAACAGCTATCGGAGAGTATCCGACGCTGTTTTCCGGTTTGTGTGCTTACTCGGATGTAAACACCTGTCATTTAATTGTACTGCGGCACTTATTCCTTGACCCTTACATAGAAGGTATCGTTTCCGAAGGAATCCTTTATGTTGAGGCGGTCACCCTCTAAAACGTAATCAAGCGTAATAGGCGTATAGCCCTCTGCAAGGAAGGTGATCGTTATCTTATCGTTTTCAGTGGCATAATTCAGGTCGAGAGTGTTTCCCGCCATATCATACTTGCCTGTGCCGTCGCCGTTGAAGGTGTAAACGTAATCTGGCAGCTTTTCCGACTGCCACTGACCTGCAAGGGGGTCGGCGCTTTCCTGTACGGATTCCTCGGAGACGGCAGAAGGCGCGCTGCTCTCCGCAGTTTCGCCGTCATTTTTATTACAGCCCGCAAAAGCGCATACCATAGCAAGCGCCGCGGTTATAGTAATCAGTCTTTTTGTTATTTTCATTGTATTTCCTCATTTCTTGTAAAAAGCGGCTGTCTGCCGGAGAGCATCCGACAGACAGTCGTTTTTTGTGTTTGGTTTTGCCTGTAGAGTTACTAAGCTGTCAAGAAGACGATATCGAACTTTGTACTCCAGCCGTTATAGCTTGCATTGAGCGTGTAAACGCCCTTTGCGAAGGTTGATGCGCCGGTGACGGTTATCTTGTTATTGTTGTAAGAGAACTGCTTCGGAACAACAGCCGGTGAAGATGCGCCGCCAAACTCCTGTTTATCCCCTTCAGCATAGTTATAGGTGATATTGAAGTTTGTAAGTGCAGCTTTTTCTTCCGGTGTCATTGCAGCCTCAGAACCGTCAGACATGATCTTGTAGATCGTGAGATCGGAAACATTAACGGTCATCTTGTCATCGACATCAGTGTCGCCGTCAACGCCTTTACCCTTCTGATGGTAATCTTCTATGCGGATACCCTTGACGGTGTAGTTTGTGCCGAGTTTGGTTCCGTTTGTGCCGTCACCGCGCTTGTAGAACTTGTTGATATTCTCGTCTACCTGCGTGAACTTGTCGTAGTAATCCACTGTGTCGTAGTAGTGTACGTCAACGGTGTTGCCCTTCGGAACTTCAAGCTTCATCAGCTCAGACGGTTCACTGGTGGCGGGGTCGGTGTACCCAGTCCAATCTGTCGGCTCGGCATCGTTCGGATAAGCGGCTGTCTTGCCGTTAGTAACGAACTTGTACCTCGATACAGGCAGTCTTGTTATCTCGTAGGAACCGGGCTCTACTCGGATGCGTCCCTTGCTGTCGATATTGAAGATACCCTGATAATCCGCAAGGTCTGTCGTGCCTTCAACAAGCCAGTTATTATAATCCGTGTTGATAGGATCGTCAAATCCATCACCAAACTTTGTCGGAGTTGAACCGTCCGCACCGAACCACTTGACAACATTTTTAATATTGTCGTTATCATCAACTGTCAGTGCAACAAGTATCTCCTTGCCGCTTGTAGAGATGATCGCCGGATCTGCCGGATCGGTGTAATCATAATAGCCTGTCTGCTTGATCTTGAATACGAACGTCGGGTCGCCCCACTCGCTGCGCTTCTCGCTGATATGCTCATACAGCTTGATGTAAGCAGGCTCCATCTCATCGGAGCAGGATATTTCCTTAACGGCTCTGTTTGCGCCGACTGAGAAGTAAACCTTTCTCTTCTGCGGAACGCCGCTTGCATTATCCAGATGTGAATAGCCGTTCGGAGCCTTCTGCTCCTCAAGATAGTAGTCGCCTACGGGAAGTCCCTTGATATGCAGCTTGCCGTCCTCGCCGGTCTCAAGCCATGTTGAGTTCGATGCAACATTATATGTGCCGCCGCTGCTGACTGTATAGACATTTGTCTGCTTGCCGGATACATCTTCGCTTGCCTTCGCTGTCAGACTGAACTTTATCTCGCTTGAAGGGTTATTTACATCAACAAGCTTGAATTTTGCGTCTGCAAGTACATCTCCGATATCCGTTGTGCCGACCTTTTCTTTGGCGGTCTTGGTGAGGATAACTTCTCCCTCAGGCTCATCCTGCTTTTCGTTGATAAATACCATCGGATGTGAGCTGTCTACCTTGACAAGATTGTTATTCTCATCGTAGTAGTAAACGCCGTCATCCTTGACCTCGAAGGTCAGCTTTTCTTCGTTGAGCTTATAACCTGCGGGCGGTGTTTTCTCTTCCCAGTAGTAGGTGCCGGTCTTTACAACCTTTACCTTGGTAACTGACGTATTTCTTATATCACTCGGAACATGGTCAAGATATTCTCTATCTACTGTTGAGAGATCATCAGGAGCTCCCTCTTCGGGTTTCAGCCACTCGATCTGCTTGATCTTACCCGGATTAGTATCGGTCTCATCCGTCACGACAGTAGCCAGCTTGATGATGCTGGTTCTGACGGGGATGATCTCACCTTGTTGACAAGCGTTAGCAGGTAGGCAGGATTATGGCGGCTGTTCGCACTTGCGGGAACCGTACTGCCCTCAGCAAGATAATTCGCCGATTCATTAGTTTTTTCTGCCGCTGTCAGGTCAGCCGCCGTTACAAACTGATACAAACCGTTAGGCGTAATGGGTTCGATAACGGAATGACGCTCCCTGTTCGGTGTGCCGTCACCCTTGTTGACACCGTTGTTGATCTGGAAATAGCTTGCATCGTTCGGTACCTGTATACGGCAGACGTTATTCGACGGAGCATTTACCCAAGCATTATTCTCATCGTAATATCCTGTCAGGAGATCGGGGATATAGCCCGCCGGATCGTAGCCGAGAAGCTGCTTGTTGGCATCATAGAAGGTAACGTGCATTTCGTCAAAGACTGTGCGTGTAGGTTCGATGTTGCTTCCGGTCAGGTCTTGCGTACCGTTGTTGATGATGTAGATATACTTGCCGTTTACAGTGCTGTAATACTGTGTGGGACTGCCGGCTTTTTTCTCTGTTTCAACATCATAGACATTATCGGAGAATGTGCCGTACTTGATATCTGTCGGAGTTTCGCCGCCGGTTGTGAGCTTTTCGCCTAAGACGTAGTTCTTTCCGGTTTCGATATCCATAGCCTTGGTGATCTTTCTGGCTGTAGTTGTTACGCCGTCAGTAAAGATGACCTTCTTGTACTTGCCGTCATCGCCCTTGGGTATGCGGAACATATAGACCGTATTTCCGCCGTTGTCGGTGTAGGTCGTGGGAACTTCCTTTGCACCTACAGTTGTAGAAGCCTTGCTGCCCGGCCATGCCTTGTATTCGCCGTCAGCATCGCCGTAGAAGTAAGCGTAGACGGTCTTGGTTGCGCCGTTGCCGCCGAACGTGTTGCTTGTATCGGTAAAAAATACATAATCTGCATCTGTTCTCGGATTCAGCGGGTCGGTCATCTCATCGTGCTTACCTACTGTGAAGCCTGTGCGGAGAGTCTTGGAAACTGCCAGAGAAGTTCCGCCGCCGTCCGTCACCGTGAAGGTCGTTCCTGCATGGTGGAAATTAGTAAGCGTTATGCTCTCGCCGCCTGCAGTGGTGTACGGTACATTTTCATAGAGGTTCTGGGTTACAGATTTGCCTGCGCTTGTAAGCGTAAACTTTGCGGCATTCTTGGGCATACGTATGATATAAGGACTTGCTGCAGTGCCGTCGCCTGTCTGTCCGGTGTATTTAAGCGGAATGCCGTTTGCGCTTGCAGGGCTGTATGTGCCGACAACAGTATCGCTTGAATCAAGGAACTTGATGTACGGGTCGGGCATTGTGGTCACTATCTTGATAAAGTCGTTCTCGTCATCAGCTGCGCTTATATCGCTTATGTAAGCATAGCGGTCTTCTGGCTAGTAAGATGCCGTGTAGCCGACTGATGAGCCGGAAGCATACGCGCTGAGAGCCCAATCGTAGGAAGAAATGGAACTCCACTCTTCCACTATTTGAACCGTGTTCATAGTATTCTGTAAATCCCCAGGAACGAAATAATCATTAACCAATGTAAAATAGTTTCCAACTCCATTATCATACAAAGTTCCTACGGATGTACTGCCTCTGTAATAAGTATATATACTACCTCCGTCTTGATACGTCCAACTGGGATGATCTGTATCAGCATCATAAAATTTAATCTTCTCCCATTTATCATCTGGATCAATAGCAACTTTCCAAGCAGTAACGTATCCAATTTCGCTGCCATTCTCATATTTGAGCTTGACCGATTCCTCTGAAATAGATTTAGTTTCGCCAATTTCCCGACCATTAACGGTTTTGCTAATATATGCTGCCTTGTCATTCCAAGCATTATTAGCGCCCTGACTTGTATTCTCAGGTCTCTTATATCCAGTATCATTTGGACGCTTGAAGTAAATATAGTTTTGCTTTGTATAACCACTACCCGTTCCGCTCTGCTCATACTTGCATATCTGGTTTACGCCGTATGCGTTGGTGCTGTCAAGCGTAAATTCAGCGGAATCAGTACCGTTTGAGAATACCACTTTATTTACAGTCGCATTCGGAATGTTAAAGTCCAGAGTGCCGGAACCCGATTTGGTTTGAACGGATACTGTATCTGTACCGTTCATAAATGTACAGGTAACATTCGTCCAGCCTGTCTGGGTCTCAAAGTATATCCTGTTGGAAGTCCACTGATATGTCACCTTGCTGTCAGGTGTTTCATAAAGCACCGGTGTGACATTCTGAGCTGTGCTTGTCGGAAGCGTCGCCGTCTCGGACTTCGCATACTCTGCGATCTGAGTTTCATCAACTCTGTTCAGAGTATCCTGAGCATAGATGGTCTCGCCGCCGGCTTCAAGCGTCTGAACATCCTCTTCCGTGAAGATCGGGTAGATGAGTGTCGGCTGAGTGCCGCTGTCGGGCAGACGGTACTGCATATCGCCGAGC
>CADCKR010000020.1 GCA_902802105.1 uncultured Ruminococcus sp. | reverse complement strand
ATACCACATTTCAGGGGACTGTGCCTTTTTTGTTGCTGTTTTTCTTAGTGTTTATCAGGGGTTAAAGCTATTTGGAGTGTGGGAAGTTTGAGTTATGATAATGATGCCAGAGCCGAAACGCTCAAGATCACCGGTTTTGACACCGATTCCGAGAATGAGAATGTTACTAACAATCAGGTTGTAAAAATGCATTTTCATTCTGATTGTTATAAAACCTACAATGTTGAGGTCAGACTTGATACGGCGGGGGCTCTTGCCGATACCCAGCACAACTTCCCCTTCAAGGTCGAGCTTGCTAACGGAGCTATAAAGTCTTTGGCCGACTTCTGGTATCAGATCACCAAGGACGGCGTTGCTCTGTCAGCAGAAAGCGGTAATCTTTCCGCAACCGGTGCGTGGAAACTCGACGGTGCTGACGCAGATACTAACCTCCAGCTCCAGAAGGGCGACAAGATCATGATCACGGGTCTTCCTGCCGGTACGTATATCAAAGTCACTGAAACCAATGATACGGCTGATACGTATGCTGTTTCAGTAAGTTGTGATGATACTGTCCAAAGCCTGAGAGTGAATGACACGGATACTACGGGCTCTTCTGTATCTGTTGCTTCCAACCAAAAAGCAGAAATGGTTAATGCGGTTGATGTAAACACACAAACTAATAATAACCGTATCGTATTCACCAATACCATCAGGGACGTCTCTATAACCGGACTTCTGTTCGATATTGCACCGTTCATATTTATTACGGCTGCCGGTGTCGTTCTTCTTGTTCTGTTCATGAGAAACAAGAAATATTCTGACAACAAGAGCAAGATCTGATTTTTACTCGTAACCGGTGATTTGTATGATAAAATCTATCAGGTTCTGGGTCGCTGTGGTTTTGCTGGCTGTTCTGGCAGGCTGTATAATGATGAAGTACGTTAGTCACTCTGCACAGCAGAGCGCTCCTGAACGATCACAGACACCCAACCAGTCTGTTACGGTATCCACAACAGGAACAGTTCATGAGGATCCGGTGCATAATTCTGAAGTGACAGGGATCCCGGAAGAAACAGAAAACGATCATACAGAAGAATCTGAGTATGATGCATCAGTTCCGTTCATCACTGAGCAAAAAATAATTGAGATCACGAATAAAATGCAGGAAGTATCCCTTTATAGCAGTGACCTGATCGGCTAGATATATATTGCTGATTCTGATATTGACTATCCGGTGGTCAAAAGCCGGGATAATCAGTATTATCTGTATCATTCGCCGGATGGCAGGGAAAACCGCGCCGGGTCGATTTTTCTGTCATATCATTGTTCGCCGGATCTCTCTGACGCTCTGAATATAGTATACGGACATGATATGCAGTATGGTATGTTCGGCGATATACGGGAATTCAGACAGCGGGAGCAGTTTGATAAACATCGTTATGGGTGGCTGTTTACAAAGGAAGATCTGTACCTTATTGATTTTTTTGCACTTTCCATCGTCAGCGCTTATGACGAGATCTATGATATTCCCTCAGACAGAAGCAAGTGGCAGGAATGTCTGAAAGCAAACAGTGTAAATTATATTGAACCGGAACTGAACGATGATGATTCAGTGGTGGTACTTTCCACCTGTGCATATGACTTTGAAAATGCCCGGGCATTGTTTGCCGGAAAACTGATACGAAAACAAAAAATCAATACCGTGACAACAGAGCGATCATCATAAAACTGCAAACATGATAATACATCGTCTCTGCAGATGAGACAGGGGTTCTCCATGAACAGAGAGAAAAGCGGAAATCAGGCTTTCGCATATTTATCCTGGTTTCCGCTTTTTGTTAGGTATTAGTATAAGGCCGCGCAGGAAGACAGCAGTATGTGACTGAGCAATAGCCCAAAAGTGCTGATTTCAAGCTTCTTTTCAGACTTTTTACAAATTTCTTGTGAATGACTTTTTTGATTTTCCTGTCCAATACCGCAAAACCATACACACCCGTGTATTTGTGAAAGAGGGTCGTGTGGGCAAAAAGTTTGTACATACAAGCCGGAAAACGCCGGGTAGTGTCCGTGAATACGGATGGTACACCGTATTCAAAAGAGTATGAAAGAAGATGTTTTGAGCTTGTTTATAGGCTACAGATGTGTTATAATACCATTACGGTATTTCAAATATTATTTATTTGATATCAATTTTTTCTGACACTAAATATCGGGAGGAAATAAAAATGAATATTTCAAAGTGTATTGACGCGGACATATGCACACTCTCTGTCGAAGGAGATATTGATACAACATCATCCGCCATGCTCGATAAGGCTGTTGAAGAATGTCTGCCGCAGTGCAGCAGAATCGTGCTTGATATGGCAGATGTAAAGTATGTATCTTCCGCAGGGATCCGCAGTATTATTAAAATCAGAAAGCTTGTCGGCAGCAATAATCTTGTGCTCAGGAATATCAGGAGTAATATTATGGAGATAATAAAAATGACCGGCTTTGCCGGCAGACTCAATATTGAATAAAAATGAAAAAATCAATTTTTTGGAAACTCGTAATGCTCATACTTCCCCTTGTTCTTATTACAGATCTCGCGGTTCTTCTCGGATCATATATCATAACATATAATGCAACCATGAACAAGTGCCGGGAAGATGTTAAGGAAGCGGCTTTTATCGCCGCAAATTATTTTGAAACAGCTGATATCAGCCGCAATTACGATCTTGAAGACAGCGCCGCAAGATTCGATAGTCTTTGCAATATTATGGGTATGGCGTATATCTATACCGAGATACCTGATCTTGACAAGGGCAGCGTAACATACCTTTCCATAGGATACGGCAAAGACGCTTCTGAATCAGCAAAGCGATCACACTATATAGGATATGTTTCCGATATATTGTACGAAGAAGAGATCAGGGCTTTCACAAATGATGAAGTGACATTCTATCAGGACAATACGGAATACGGTGAAACTATAGTCTGCTATGTTCCGGTAAAGAAGAATGTGTCCTCTGATAACTCCGGCGTGGAGAAGGAAACATTCTGTATTGCCGGCGCGGAAATGTCCGTCAGCGAGGCTGTCAACACGGTACAGAAAAGATTCAGATATATAATGGTTATGATAATCGTCACATCGGTTCTGATCGTCTTTATCATAGCGTTTATTCTGAAAAGAAAGATACAGAAGCCGGTCACTCTTATCAGCAAAAAAATGGTCGGTTTTATCCATGAGCGCGGCAATGAATTCGTACCGCTGAAGATCAAGGGACAGGATGAATTTGCAAAAATGGCTGATGCCTTCAACAGCATGGCGTATGAGATAGACCGTTATATCAAGGATATTTCAGAGTTCAACCGTGAAAAAGCGATGCAGGAAACAGAGCTTAATATTGCCAGGGAAATACAGAAAGGTTTTCTGGAGCCAACATCATTCCAAACCGAAAGCGTGAATATTCATTCGTGTATGCTGCCTGCAAGGGACGTCGGAGGCGATCTTTACGATTACCGTATACTCAGCGATGGGAGTATATGTGTGATAATTGCCGATGTTTCAGGCAAGGGAGTTTCGGCTGCTCTTTTCATGGCAAACGCGATCACCTTACTCCGGCAATATGCAGAGTCCGGTTTATCTCCAAGCAGAATAATGGCAGAATACAACGATCATCTTGCGAAGCATAACCCCAATATGATGTTTATTACTACCTTCATCGGAATATATCATCCTGAAACCGGAGAGCTCGTTTACTCCAACGCCGGTCACAATCCGCCATATCTGCTTTCGGACAGACTTATTGAAATAGAAAGCGCATTTGAATCAGCGGCCGGCATTTTTGAGGATGAGCAATACACTGAAAGACGTATAAAAATGAAGCCGGGCGACACGCTGTTTCTTTATACCGACGGCGTTCCCGAAGCAAAAAGCAAAGACGATTCACTGTACGGCGACGACAGACTCAAGGGTACGCTTTCCCGTAATCTGAAAAAATCGGGAGAGGTTATTCTGAACTCGGTTCTTGAGAGCGTAAAAGCATTTTCAGAAAAAGCCGAACAAAGTGATGATATAACAATACTGACTATGACAATCCCGGAAATCAGAAAATACTCATTAAAGCTTGAAGCAAAAGCCGAAAATATAAGCATTATCAACGATAAGCTGCGTTCACTTGATATTGAAGAGGACGACATATTGACTTTACGGCTGATGGCAGAGGAAATGTTTGTAAATATATGCAGCTATGCATACAAAGGCGGCGCCGGAACGGCAGAAGTCAGTATCTCTCAGGACGGGAAAAAAGTTACGCTTGTTTTCATTGACAGCGGGATACCGTTCGATCCGACAAAGGATATCCCTGATATAGACGGCTATGATCCCGACATCGACATAGGCGGATTAGGAAGATTTCTCACATTTGAAATAGCTGACGAATATTCGTATCAGTACAAAGACGGGAAAAACATTCTGACCATTATCAAAAATCTTAGCAGCTGAAAAAAAGAGCTGCAGCAGCGGAAAACCGCAGCTGCAGCTCTTTTTTAATATCATTTATTATCTGTTATTCTTCGATAGTCAGCTTCTTTTCAAGTCCGGTCATTCTTATAATGGTCAGCACATTGTTCCTCAGACCTTTAAGCACAAGACCGTCCTTGCTGCCCATAGCTTTGTATGCCGATACGATCGCTCTGATCCCTGCGGATGATATATAATCCACGCCGTACATATCAAAAATCATTTTATCAGCTTTTTCGGCATTATCATTAAAAACCTTTCCCAGCTCAGGGGCGGTAAGAGTATCTATTCTTCCTTCTATTACCAGTGTATATACCTTTCCTTCGTTTTTTACAGTGATTTTCATTATCGGTCCTCCTCTTTATCAAACAGTGTCTATAGCTACTTCGATCACCGTGTTGTTCATATTAAGCACTCTGTTATAGGTCATCTTGTCTGCAACAGACCTGATAAGCTCAATGCCTCCGAGACTGAATTCCTCGCTTTCTCCGGAGCTGTATTCCGTCGGATTAAAGGAAACACCGTCATCACGCACACGAAGAATAAGTCTGTTATCGACCTTTGAAAGCCTTATGTCTATAAAGCTCGGCTTGTTTCCTTTATATCCGTAACGGGCGATATTTGATGTAAGCTCTTCGGCAGCCACGCTTATTATGGTGGCTTTTTCCGACGGGATACCCTCCCTTTCACAACACTCAATAAGTTGCTTTGACACCTCAACGGCCTGTTCGTCCGTACTGCTCACAGTAATATCAGCCAGACTCTCTCCGTCCTTTTCCGGTATCATAAGGAAGCCCTTTTGCGGCAGCTTTCCACGTTTCTGCTGGATGATCCTGTAGATAAATACCGCGAAGAAGGACATTGCTTCCGTTACTATTGTTGCGATACTTACTCCGACAACCCCCATTGTCCCGATAAAGATCATTGAGATCGGCACCAGGAAAACAAAACCGTCGAGAGTAGTATTGATGGATGAAAGCTTTGTATTGAGCGTCGTCTGATAATAAACCTGAACGATACGGTTGGCAGCATAGAATGCAAAGCTGAAGCTGAACAAACGAACACAGAGCATGGCTATGTCGTAAAGATCAGGCTTATTGAAGGAGAAAACAGTCAGTATCAGCTGCGGGTAAATAATGAACAGTGCCATCAATGCTGCAACAGCAGCACAGCAGAATATCACAGTTCTCCTTACAAGCCTTCGGATACCGTAGTAATCCTTTTCGCCGAACAAGACGCCGCCGATGGTCTGAACAACTCCGATAACGCCCTCAATGCAAAGTCTGACAATATTGACCGAATTGATGCATACAGCATAAATAGCCATATTATCAGCGCCGAGAGTCTGCTGTATAAAGGCGTTGAGAATGTAATATTTAAGTATGGCCATAATAAAATACATTGCCTGCGGCATACCGTTTTTGAAGACCACAAAAATTGATCTTATCTGTTTGATGCCCTCTCGCAGGCTGAAGCGCAGCATTCTCTTTTTCGAGAATATATAAGGGATCACCAGCAGTATTCCTGCGCCGAAGCCGATAATTGACGAAAGGGCTGCTCCTGTCATTCCCATATCGGTGTATTTCAGAAAAACATAATCGAGGATAAGGTTAACGGCATTTGCAACTACAAAGGAAGCTGAGCCGAGCTTGGGATTGTTGTCTATTGTCATTATGTTAGCCAGCACAAGGCAGACATTGAGCGACGGGATAAAGCAGATGAATATAAAAAGATACGGTTCAAGCAATGCCTGCAGCTGCGCTGTTGATGCAAGAAGCATCGTCAGCGGACGGGTAATAAAAAATGACAGTACGGTGAACACAAGTGATATGACGATAACGGAGATCACGCACACCGAAAAAATACCGGAGGCTTCATCCATCTGGCGCTTTCCGAGCTTGACAGAGATCGTTATCGCACCGCCCACGCCTATAATAAATCCGAACATCTGCATAAAGCACAGAGCAGGCATACTCAATGAGATAGCTGTTAGTCCGTCAATGTCAATGAACATACTGACAAGGATACTGTCAACGATATTGCCAAGCTGCATAGCAATGACCATAAGTATGCCCGGAACAAGATAACTGTTGAATTTTCGTTTTATCAGGTAATCGTTTCTTGTCATAGATCAATCCCCCGTGAAGAATTCAAAGCCTTCAAGCGCTTCAAAAGCATTGTCAAGATAATCCTCGTTGATAATAGGCCATTTGAAGCCGAGATGATAGAGCATACTTGTAGTAAAGCCGTTATCGTGTCCGATATAGAACTGAACAGCCTCTCCCGTAGATCCTTTGTAGGAAATAAGCGGAGAAAGGATCTCGTTCATTTTTTCGTTGCTCATAGCCTCATTGAATTTCTGCTGGAACTGCGCCGTGCTGACTGTTTTCAATGGTACTCCGATCCTGTTGAGAGATTCGACAACATCTCCCATCTGTACTCTGTGTCCGTTTGTTGCGTGGAATACCGTAAATTGCCTGTCAGTTACAGAAAGGGCAACAACAGCCGCTGCGGTACAATCAATGGGTGAGAACTCCACAGGCTTATCAAGAGCATCCACAGGGATAACGCCTAACTTTGCATAGGCTCTCAGACTGCGCATAAAGTTATTCGTTACAAAATTGATCTGGAATTCTCCGTCGCTGTAACGGCTCATAAGATTTCCTACGCGGACGATCATTCCGTCAAGACCGTCATCTTCCACTGCCTTTAGCAGAACCTGTTCGGCTCTGAACTTTGTATTGGCGTATTTATTGTCAAGATTCTGCCCGAAATACAGCTCGTTCTCATAGATCTTTCTGTCAATGCTGAATTGTTCGGTAGTTCCTGTACCGGCTATGCTTACTGTTGATACCTGAACAAGGCGGCGTTTTGCTTTAAGGCAAAGCGCTATAAGATTTTCAACGCCGTGCCAGTTGATGCGGTCAAGTGTATCGTCCTGTACAAAATGCTTGACACAGGCCGCGCAGTTTATTACGGTCCTGAAATCATAGGAACCGAGTGCAAGGATCAGATCTTTATCGGTAATATCGCCTTTGATGACCTGTATACGGTCGTCGAACAGCCCGTCCATCGGATCGTCAAAGTAGTACATCAGCATATTTTTCAGCCTGTTTTCCGCCGTATCGCTGTTTGCGCGAAGCAGACAGTAAACCTTTTTATCAGTAGTGTCAAGCAGGCATTTGAGCACATGGATACCGAGGAAACCGGTCGCGCCTGTCAGCAATATATTGCCTGTATCGACCGTATTATCTGATGTTTCGTCATTGATGAAGGCTTTTGTGTTATGCGAAAGGGCGTTGCTCTCAGTAACCTTCATTTCCTCCTTTGCTTCAGGAGTAGTCTGCATTTTGCCGTTGATAAACATTTCCATAGCTTCAACTGTCGGGTAATCAAAAATATCCTTGAATACTATGGGAAGCTTTTCCATCATCGCTTTCATTGCAATCTTTGAAGCAGTAAGCGATGTGCCGCCTATCTCAAAGAAATTGTCGGTGATGCTGACCTTATCGGTACCGAGCGCATAAGCGAACATAGAGCAAAGCTTTTTCTGAAGCTCTGTTTCCGGAGCAACATAATCACGGTCTTCCGCTTCGACTACCGGCTCAGGAAGCGCCTTTTTGTCAACCTTTCCGTTTGCCGTGAGGGGGATCGCATCAAGCTGAACAAATACGGAGGGTATCATATACTTTGCAAGGCTCTTGCCCATATGGGAAGCAAGATCCTCTGTATTGACCTTTACTCCCGCCGCAAAGTAAGCACAGAGGAACTGACCTGCCTGTTCGCTTTCCTTTACGATAACAACGCTGCGTGTTACAGACGGATATGAATTCATCACATTTTCGATCTCATCAAGCTCTATGCGCAGACCTCTGAGCTTGACCTGATTGTCCATTCTGCCCATGAAATATATCTTTCCGTCCTTGCCCCAGCGCGCAAGATCTCCGCTGCGGTAAGCAGGCATTCCTTTATAGGTTATGAATTTCTCACTGTTAAGCTTTTCATTGGCAACATAGCCTCTGCCTACGCATTCACCGAGAATTGTCAGCTCGCCGGGAACATCGGCAGGAAGCTCATGATCTGCCTTGTCCAGCATAACTACCTTTGTATTGCACAGCGGCTTGCCAATAGTGATCCTGTTTGATGTAAGATAATCTATCGAGGTGGTTATTGTGGCTTCGGTAGGACCGTAGCCGTTATGTATCTTTGCGGTGATGCCTGCGCGGCGCATTTTGTCGTAAAGCGGAGCAGGGAATGCTTCTGCGCCTATGTCGATAGCCTTCATCTGGCAGAGAACCTTTGCGACCTGCGGTACATCCAGCATATTGTTCATATAGGACGGCGTACATTTCATTACATCTACACCATGCTTATGCATCATTTCGGCCAGGAGAACAGGGTTGTTTATCTCCTCCTCCGTTGCCATTGCAACAGTACCGCCGTGATACAGACCAAGGCTTTCCTCCAGCACTGATACGTCGAAGGTAAGCGCCGCAAGCGCCAGAGATACCGTCATATTATCGACAAATTCGCACGATTGAACATTGATCGGATCGTGATGAGTGAAATTAACAAGAGAGTGGTGCTCGATCATAACGCCCTTGGGCTTTCCTGTTGAGCCTGATGTGTAAATGCAGTAGCAGAGGTTTTCAGGCTTTACTCCTGTTTCAGGATTATCGGTCTTATCGCAGACAAGCATTTCCTCCATAGTGTGTACTGTTACTCCTGCGCCATCGAACAAAGCCTTGCGCTCTGCGGCAATAGCGGCGGTCGTGACTATATGCTTTGCTCCGGAATTTTCAAGAATATATGATACACGGTCATCGGGATAATCGGGTGCAAGGGGCATAAAGGCCGCTCCCGATTTGAGTATACCCTCACGGGCTGCGTAAGCATAAACCGTTCTCGGCATCATTACGCCTACCATTTCATCTATCTGAACTCCGCCGTCTATAAGACTGTGAGCCACACGGTTTGCGTTTTCATTCAGCTCTGTATATGTAAGCTTGACATTATCGGCAATAACAGCCGTCTTGTCAGGATGCTTTGCGGCCTGAGCTTCAAAGAGCTTATTACAGGTTGTATAGGGTATCACGACCTCTGTTGCATTGAAGGAATCAATGAGCTTTGCGGCTCCTCTCGTCATAATGGAAACATCTCTGAGCTTATCCTTCTCAACAAACTGGGACGCGGTCTTTTCCATGCAGGCAACAAAGCCGCGCATAAATGCCTCGGAATAACGATCCGAACGGTAATCGCAGGCAAACAAAACCTTACCTTTCCTTATTGCTACATTAATATTAAGGGGAGCTTTGGCATCACTGAGTTTCAGGGAGATGATCTCCGCATCATATCCGCCGATGCTTGAAAAGGCAAATCCTTCTCCCTGATATGCGAACATAATGTCTGCGGGAATATCATACGCCCGTGAGATCTCGGCAAAGGAATAGATGTCATTTTCCATGCTGCCGATAAGCTGTTCTCCGGTTGCTTTTACAAGCTCGGATATCCTTACATCACCCTCCAGTGAGCAGTAAACAGGGAAGGTCTTTACAAGCATGGTAACAGAGCGCGAAAGGCGGGAATCGTTTCTGCCGTTATATATAGTCGTATACACCGCTTCGGTCTTGTAATTATATTTTGCCAGAACGAATGCAAATACCGAATTAAAGAATGCATTCAGAGTAACGCCCTGTTTTTCGCACCATGCTTTTATTGCAGAAAGGTCGATCGTTGACGGCACTTTAAACTGTCCCGAGGATTTTTCCTTTCCTTCCACATCCCTTGACGGCAGGAAATCGGAATCTGTGCCGTTGAAAAGCTTGTCATAATATGCCTTTGCCTTTTCATAGCTGTCACTGCTGCGAGCCTTTTCCTCCGCCAGAGCTGCCTCAAAGCCGGTGTAGCTCTCTGTTTCAAGTACAGCTCCGCCATAGGCTGCATTTATATCCTCAATTATGACAGCTTCACTCGTTCCGTCACAGATGATATGGTGAAATTCAAGATAAAGATAATTGCCGTCTTTAGTCCTGTATATCTTTATGCGATATAAGCGGCTGTTAACAAGCTCAAACGGCTGAACCATATCATCGGGCAGCTTGTCTGTTTCTATCAGATCGACAACAGGAGCTGCACTGTCGTTCCTCCGCGCGCGGATATCTCCGCTGTCATTCAGGAACAGCTCAGTTTTTATATACGGGTGAGCGTTTATCATCGCTTCGGCTGCAGCCTTCAGCTTATCGGTATCTACCTCATCCGAAAGCTTGAACAGGAATGGGATATTGTATGCGGTAGAATCGGGATCAGCAACACATTCAACAAAAATGCCGCTCTGAGTCTGCGTGATCGGGTAATCGTCCTGCAGTCCGAAGGTCTCCGCAGTTTCGCTTTCTGCAAAGAATGTTTCAAGAGCCCGGACGGTGTTGTGTTCACGAAGATCCTTGATGGTAACGGGAACATCAAATGCCGAAGAAAGCATAACATTCAGCTTGATAGCTCCGATAGAGGTAAGTCCTGCGTCGAATATATCGTTTGTGATACCGAAGGCAGCAGTACCGATGACATTTGCAATGCAGTCGAAGATGGTTTTCTGTGTCTCGTTCTGCGGCGGTACGGTGTTTTCGGCTTTCTTTTCCGGCTTTGGCAGAGCGCGCTTATTGACCTTCTGATTCTGATTCAGGGGAATATGGTCTATCTGCATCGTGACCGCCGGGACCATATACGCAGGCTTATCCTTTTTGATGAATTCCGCAAGCGCATCAATGTTCACCGGCTCATCAGAAACAATGTAAGCCGCAATATACTTTCCGCCGCCTGTTTCGTCAAACGCCTGAACGGTAGCGTCCTTTATGCCGGGGAATTTACGTATGATCCCCTCTACCTCAGTCAGCTCGATACGGAAGCCCCTGACTTTTACCTGTCCGTCGTTTCTTCCGATGAAGTCCATGATCCCTCCCCTGAGAATACGGACGATATCTCCTGTCCGGTAAGCTTTTTCATATCCGGGCTCATCCGAGAACGGATTGCGGATAAATACCTCTGCGGTCTTTTCGGGACGGTTCAGATATCCTCTGCTGACCTGATGACCGGCAACTACAAGCTCGCCCGGAATACCGAACGGCAGACGGTTCATATTCCTGTCAACAACATACTGCTTCATATTGCAGTTCTGCCGGCCAAGCGGAACACGCCTGTACAGCTTATCAACAATATAAATATGCGTACAGATGGTACACTCGGTAGGACCGTAAGCATTGATAAGACGGAACCGGGGAGCAGCAACAGGCACAAGCTTTTCTCCGCCTACAATAAGGACATGAGGATACTCGGCATCCGGGAACAGATCGGCAAACTGTCTTCCCACCTGAGTTGTCATAAAGGCGTGTGTTATCTTATTGGCATAGAAATAGTTCTTTATAGCAACAAGGTCAAGACGTATTTCCTCGTCTATGATATGTAGCTGACCGCCTGAAAGAAGAACTGGATACATTTCTATCATATGAGCATCAAAGCCATAGCTTGCATATCCGGAAGCACGGCTGTTTTCATTGAAATCCTGTCCCCTTATATACATATCGCAGAATTCGCACATATTATGGTGCTCTATCATTACACCCTTGGGAACACCGGTAGAACCTGATGTATAAAGCAGAATAAACAGGTCGTCCGGCGATGGGTCCTCAGTTATCCTTTCAGCATCCGGAAGTGACAGTATCTCATCGGTATAAAGGACCGGTCCGGTGTAATTCGGAAGCTTTTCCATAAGACTGCGTTCGGCGATAAGATATTTTGCATCGGCATCCTTTATCATGAATTCAAGACGCTCGGAAGGATAACTCGGATCAAGCGGCTCATAGCCTGCGCCTGATTTAAGTACACCCAGAGCGGCTATGGGCATATACTCGCATCTTGGGATAATAACAGAAACCGCCTGATTTCTTCCTATTCCCTTGTTTTTAAGGAATGAGGCGATATTCTCGGTTATGCGGTCTACCTCCCTGTAAGTATAGGAGCGGTCAAGGTAGACAACTGCGATATTATCCGGCGTTTTCTCAGCCTGACGGCGGAAGAGCGTTACTATATCAGTCACCTCATAATCATGGGGATCATTGTTTACTGCTTCAAGCAATGCCTCCGTCTGCTCGTCAACAAGACTGATCTCGTTGGTGTTTTCCTTTACTGAGAACTCAGCGAGAGCACGTTCATAGGTTTCCAGCATATCCTCCATGAATCCCTCGGTGAATACGTCGTTATCATAAGAGATATGATATCTGAGCCTGTCGCCGTCGGGGTAAATGATGAATTCAAGCTTTGCTTTTTCTTCCTCAAAGACAAGCGGTACATCCTCAGCCTTATCTCCGCAAAAATCAAATACACTGCCGTTTGTCATTGTGCTTTGGTAAACGAACAGTACATCGGCGGTAATGCCGAGATCGTGGCTTATCTCCGCAAAGGAGTAAACATCATACTGAAGGCTGTCCGCAAGCTGTTTGCCGACATTTCCGATATAATCGGCAGTATTGGTACTGTCAAGCTTGCAGAGCACGGGATATGTGCGGACAAACATGGAAATGCTGTCTCTGAAACGGGGATCATTTCTGCCACTGTTTATGGTAGTAAATACCGCGTTTTCTTCTCTGCCGCAGTATTTTCCAAGAAGCCAGCCGAACACCGCAGTGCAGAATGCATTTTCACTGACGTTGTTTTCCGCACAGTAAGCTCTTATTGTTGCGGCGATATTGTCCTTTCCGGTCCTGTTCAGTACACCGCTGTCACGCTGCTGATCGTCCGAAAGAATATCGCCTATCGGCAGACAGTCGCTGTCCACACCGTCAAGAAGGTCAGTATAGAATTTTTTTGAAGCCTTATAATGTCCGCTTGAACGCAGCTTCTTTTCGATCAGGGCTGCTTCATAGCCGCTGTATTTTTCGGGAGTAAGCTCTTTTCCGTCATAAGCCGCCGTAATATCACGGAGAAGTATTTTCTTTGATTCGCCGTCGAATATGATGTGGTGAATATCAAAGAACAGATATTTTCCGTTTTCAGATATGACAATGCTGAAACGGTACAGCTTTTCGTTTTCTATTTCAAACGGCTTTACAAGACCGGGAGCTATATCTTCAACACTGGTGCAGCAGATCTCTGCTATTTCACTTTCATCAAAGCTTCTGCCGCTCCTTCTCTGTCTGATATCTCCCTTGCTGTCAATAAACATTTCTGTCATCAGGTAAGGATGGGCGTTTACTGCCTTAGCGACCGCAGATTTCAGCCTTGATATTTCTATTCCGTTTCCAAGCTTAAGAAGAGTGGGGATATTATAGATAGTGCTGTCCGGATGTGAAGTCGTCTCAAAGAATATACCCTCCTGAGTCTGCGTTATAGAATAATCGTCAAAGAGTTCAAACTCTTCGGGACTGTCGGACGATAATGCACTGATAAAGCTCTCTAACTTTTTGATGGTGTCATTATCTCTCAGGTCACGGATCTGCACATTTACGCCAAAGGCGTCACTCAGCTTTATGCTGAAGCTCACACTGTTAAGAGATGTGAGACCTGCGGCAAACAATTCGGTCTCAATGCCGAAATCAGTGTTTCCCAGGACCTCTGATGCAATATCGAATATGCGCTGCTGCATTTCATTCTGAGGAGGCGTTGATGTCTTATCATCAATTATCAGATCGGGCAGACGCTTTATATCCGTCTTACCGTTGGGAGTTACGGGCATTTCATCCATCTGCATATAAGCAGCAGGCACCATATAATGCGTCAGATGCTTTTTAAGCTCATCACGAAGCGCATCAATGTCGATTTTTGTATCTGCCGTAAAGTATGCGCAAAGATTATCCTGACCGCCAAGCCTGCGGATGATGACCGCAGCCTTTTTGATATGCGCCTGAGCAGCTATAAGCTCCTCTATTTCGGAAAGCTCGATGCGCAGACCTCTCAGCTTGACCTGACTGTCAAGTCTGCCGAGAATAAAGACATTTCCGTTTTTGTCGAATTTTGCATAGTCGCCAGTACGGTACATTCTCTGACCGTTATACTCCACAAAGGCCTCTGCTGTTTTTTCGGGAAGATTACGGTATCCCTTTGCAACGCCGACACCGCCGACATAAAGCTCTCCGGTTACACCGAGCGGCGCCGGATCACCGTATTTGTCAACAATGATTTCTCTGTAGTTAAGAAGCGGTCTGCCGATCGTAACATATTCTGCATCGGTCAGATCGGCGGCGTTGCAGGAGACTGTTATTTCAGTCGGACCGTAGGTGTTGAATATCCTGATCCCGGACGAACATGACCTTACAGCGTTTCTGAGAGAAACAGGATAGCCTTCGCCTCCCGACATAACAAGTCTGCATTTAGCCAGCTCGTTTCTGAAAGGCTCATATTCCATATACTGCTGAAGGCGCGAGGGAGTAGCGTTGATACAGTCAACTCCGTACTTCTTCATCAGACCGGCAAGCAGGCGGGGATCATTCATTTCATCTTCAGAAGCGAACACAAGGGTTTTACCGTTGCAGAGAGCAGCGGTATGCTCCTTGAATGACATATCAAATGATACTGTCGTAACAGACAGATAGGTTTCGGTATTGTTTTTCAGGAAGTGCATATGTGTGTTTGCGCTATGCGGCATCAGATAGCTGCAGATACCGATATGGCGAAGCATAACTCCCTTTGGCTTTCCGGTAGAGCCGGAGGTGTAGATCATATATGCGAGATCGTCGCCGCTGACATTTATGTCCGGATCGGAGGTGTTTTCACCGGTAATTATCGAAGAGACGTCGATCGCATTATAGGAAGCATAATCCGCTAACTTATCGGCGGTGGTGATAATACAAGATGCGCCGCTGTCCTCTATGATCGAACGGATACGGTCAGCCGGATACTGCGGATCACAGGGAATGAACGCAGCGCCCGCCTTGTTCACGCCGAACATACAGCTGAAAAAGCAGCTTTCTCTCGGCAGCAGCAGAACGATGCTGTCACCTGTCTTTATGCCCATATCAATAAGATTATGAGCGGCAATATTTGCGCTTTCGTTCAGCTCACGATATGTCAGTGTCTTATCCTTTGCGATGAGCGCGGTCTTATCCGCATTTTCATATGCGCTCTTTTCAAACAGCTTGTGCAGCAGTACAACGGGTATTTCGGCATCTGCGGATGAAGAAAATCTTTTCAGTACCTTTTTCTGCAAAGCAGGCATATCAAGCGCCTGACGAACAGTAACGGACTTATCCCCACAGAGCATTTCCGCAGTACTCCGGAACTGGTCGATAAAGTTTCCTATAACGTCATCATCGAACAATTCGCTCGAATATTGCAGATAGCAGTTTATTTTATCCGCGCCTACCTGCATAACAAGGTTGATATCCTTTCCTGAGGTCTGCAAACGGTAGGAGGTGTTGAGCGTAACACCGTTTTCACTGAAAGAGTTCTGAACGGGAATGTAGTTGATGCCCAGATCGGACAGCAGACTGCGTGATCCATCTCTGCTGCCGGAAAATTCGGATACAAGGCGGTCGAAGGGGCAGGAGGTCTCCTTTATATATTCGGAAACAGCCTCCTTGACCTCACGAATATATTCATCAGTCATTTTTGTCCTGACAGGTTTAAGCCTGAGAAGAGCATTGTTTACAAACATACCGATGGTATTATGTGTATTGCCGTTACGGGTGTTGACCGGCACACTTATAACAATATCATCTGAAACCGTATATTTTGCTGCCGTCATCGAATATGCCGACAGCAGCAGATCAAATACAGTGACAGATTTCCTTCTGGCTGTCTGCTTCAATTCATTAAGCATATCGCCGCTGATAACAAAGAAACGGTCGGTATCGGATTCCGGATGCACCCTCGGACGTGATCCTTTAAGCGGAAGCTCGGTAACGGGAACTCCGTCTGCAAACAATGCGCGGTACTTTTCAAGGCCGCTGCGGTATTCATCTTCCTTATCCTCAAGAGATGCTCCGCTCAGATCAAAGCTGTCTGCAGCAGGTGTGCTGCCCGAAAGTCTTGCAATAAGTTCTCTGCTGAAAATAACATCACTGCCGCCGTCAAACATGATATGGTGATAGAGCAGCGCAAGAACGCTCTTTTCGCCGTCTGTAAATACAACTGCGCTTACGGGGATACCGCCCGAAAGATCATAAGTCTTATCCAGCGCTTCCGCAAGATCAGGAACAGAGCTGATATCGTCTGTTTGCCGAATGGTAACGGAAGGTATCTCATCGACCAATACTCTCATCAGCCTGCCGTTCTTTTCACGATAAACCGAATGGAAGGCCTCATGGCTGCGGAAAATATCCTCGACAGCTTCCTTTATCTGCTGCGCCGGAGCGCCGCTGATCTGATAGTAACCTATAAGATTATACATTCTCGATTCAGGATCCAACTTCTGTTCGAGATACATACCCGTCTCAAAGGGACTGAGAGGATATTCGGTAAGAAGGACTTTTTCTGAAAATACTTGTGTTCCGGCATTTTCGAGCCTTGCAGCGATCTCTTTAGGCGTTTTTCCCTTAAATATCATTTCCGATGAAAGACCGGAAATACCGGAGTCCGCCTGAAGCGTCATTGCAAGCAGCGAGTCTCCGCCAAGCGCAAAGAAATTATCGTTAACGCCGACCTGTCCGCATTTAAGCAGCTTTTCAAAGGCGGCGCAAAGCTTCCTTTCGTTTTCTGTTTCAGGAGCGGCATATTCCTCCTTGAAGGAAGCTGCCATCGGCGGCTTTATTGCCTTGCGGTCAAGCTTGCCGTTGGGGTTCAGCGGGAAGGACTCTGTTTCCACGAAGAAACGAGGTATCATATAGTCAGGCAGCTTTTTGCGCAAAGAAGCTTCTATTTCTCCGGCTGATAATTTCATTCCCTTTTTGAGCTGATAATAAGCCGCAAGATATGTAAGTCCGTATTCGTTTTCAAAAGCCTTGACAACAGCTGTTTCTATCTCAGGGTGATCGGTAACGAGCCTGACCTCGATCTCTCCTGTTTCAACACGCTGACCGTTTATCTTTACCATCCAGTCCTTACGGTTAACATAGAGTACACTTCCGTCCGGAAGAAGTCTGCCCATATCACTGGTATGATAGAGCACACTGTTCTCATCATCCGAGAAAGGATCCTTTTCAAATACCTTTGCCGTCTGTTCGGGAAGATTCATATAGCCCTTTGCAAGATGTCCGCAAATGCAGATCTCGCCTTCTTCGCCTGCCGGTACCTCCTTGCCGCTGTCGTCAAGCAGTACGACACGGCAATTATGATATGCTTTGCCGATAGGCGTATTGTCATAGGCTTTATCAAGATGAAATGCCAATGCGCAGTAGGTTTCTGAGGTTCCGAAGATATTAACGATCTGATATTCGTCCGTATAGAAATCAGCAAGTCTCTCTCCGGCAGTTTTGACGACTCTGAGGGTGGAATCATGTATATCCAGACGCTTGAGCATATTAGGATTGATATACATCACCGTAATGCCGTTTTCACGTATCGCATTCCTGACATAGTTCAGATCCTTGCGTTCTTCTGAATTCAGTATAACAAGACTTGCACCGACTATCAATGTATCATAGACCTCTGCCACAGACCACGCAAAGCTGAAGCTGACCATGCCGAGTGTTTTATCGTCCTCTCTCATGCGGCACATGACCTGATCTCTTTCGAGTGAGTCATAGAAGGAGCGATGGGTATGGATAACGCCCTTCGGGTTGCCTGTTGATCCGGATGTATAGATCAGGTAGGAAATGTCGTCCTCGGCGGTTTCAGCATTTTCTGTTATCGGTTCATATTTTTCTGCTTCACGAATGAAAGCTTCATCTATAACGACCGGCGCTTTGCAGTCATTGATTATGTAATCGATTCTGTCCTGCGGGTATTCGGGCAGGATAGGCGCATATCCGCAGCCGGCTCTCAAAGAGCCGATCTCGGCCGCAACATAATCCAGACAGCGCGGCAGGATTATAGGAACTATAGAACCTCTGCCTGCGCCCCTTGCATTCAGAGCGGCAGCTATCCTTCCGCTGTGATCCAGCAGCTCTTTTCCGGTCAGACTGCGGCCTGAAAAATTGTCCGTGAGCAATATCTTGTCAGAATGGCGTTCAAACGTCTGACAAAGACAGGTTGTTAATAAACTCATTTTTGTTATCCCCCTTTATTTGTTTAACTGCTTTTAGCATTTCACAACACCTCTTTTGTTTATTGAGAACAGAAATCATTATCATGAAGTAATGACTTGAAGCTGCAGATCATCAGGTCTTCCGGAATGTCCGTTTTGTCTGCGCTGCATACAGCGTATCTGTATCCGTCGTTCAGGAAGAATTCGCGGAAAAAGTATTTTCTGCTGTCCACTGTATGTCTGACGGAAATATCATCCTTGTCAAGAAGAATACAGAAGTCATCCAGCGCAAGCCCGAAGCCAAGCCCGGCAGCCTTCATAAAGCTTTCCTTGAGTGTCCAATAGCGAAAAAAAAGATCGTTTCTTTCTGCTCTGTCAGCGCATTTCATCAGGGATTCGTACTCCTCTGCAAAGAAAAACCTTTTAGCTATCTCCATGTCTATATCCGTTATCTGCTCAACATCACAGCCGATATCATTATCCGAAACAGCGCAGATTACCTTTGTTCCCGAATGGGAAATATTGAATTTAATGCCATCCTCATTTGCAAGTCTTGGCTTTTTATTATGTTCTGTCGCAAATGTCAGGTCGGTAACTCCATGAGATGCAAGAACGTACTCCAGCAGCGCACCTGCGCCGAGAGAAAGTTTTTTGTCCTTATTGAACATCATACGGTCGGTTTTTGCTTTTCTCTCGGATGAAACGCCCCTGTAGACACAGCGGAACAGCTCCGGATCATCCAGCTCCCTGACATCTGCTGTATATATCTTTATCTGCATATTATTGAGTCCTTTATTAAAGTATCTCAGACATTCCTTAAAGCCATTACAGCGGCACATCTTCCGACGGGAACATCCTTTATTTCAAATAAAATATACAAATTAATTGTACCATTTTTAATAGTATTATGCAATAATCATTTCAATAATGCAAATTATGTGACTAAAGTTGATCATCTGTGTTCAGAACGGCACACTTTTAATTTTCTTTTAAAGAAAGTTGATTTCCGTGTAAGTCAGCACCGCATAATTGCAAAACAGCGTAAAAAATGATATAATAGCATGAACAGACAGATGACACGGGAAGAAATAAATGATGAGTTTATTGCAGACAGAACCAACAAAAAAGTATCTTTAGAAAAGATGGATAGTATCATTCCGTGGGATTCATTTATCAGACAATACCGGAAGGAAGATGTTTATGCAATCGCTTTTTGAAATTGATACCAAGGATTATGACCCTGACGGCACAACAGCCATAAGACCGTCTGTACGCGGAATTATCATAAAAGATAACAAGCTTGCCATGATACACAGCCTGAAATATGATTATTACAAATTCCCGGGTGGCGGTATCGAAAACGGGGAAGACCATATAGATACACTGATACGGGAGGTAGCCGAGGAAAGCGGCTTGCAGGTGATCCCGGGTACTGTCCGTGAATACGGCTGGGTACACCGTATTCAAAAGGGTATGAAAGAAGATATTTTTATACAGGACAATTATTATTATCTTTGTTCCGCTGAAACGGAAACGGTTTTTCAGGATCTTGATGATTACGAAAATGAAGAGCAGTTTACTTTAGAATGGGTATTCCCTGAAACCGTGCTTGAAACAAACAGAACACATTCTCACGGTGAAAAACAAAATCATATTCAATTCAATACTATGCTCGAAAGAGAATGCCGTGTTATTGAAATTCTGATGAAAGAAATGAAATAATACTAATTCCTGATAAAAAGCAGTATAACGAAGCAGCAAACAAGACCCGCTTATCATCACTCAAAACCGGCGGCAAAAGATAATCGGGCCGATATATTTCCGTGAACGGGAAGAGATACGGATATTCTGTTGGATAGTAATATTATGTCACTGCTTTTATGTACAAAAAATATCAAAAATATCATAAAAAATTGGAAATCAATCTTGCGTTTTTTACAGCGATGTGTTATAGTACTATCCGTGTAAAATGACTTTTATAACGGATATTACAATTTGTAAGCCAAACGAGAATTTACCGGATATTGTGAGGGTCGGGAGAATTTATTCAGAAGAGATCGAAATGGGTGTCTATAGATGAACAGCAACTGGTTCAAAATTGTGATGAAGGCAACAAAAGTAAAGTATGGAAAGAAGCTTGTGCTAAAGGGTGTCCCTGTGATCTTTAACAAAAAGGGTGCAACACTTTTAATTGGTGATAACTGTATCATAAAAAGCTCATTTTTATCAAATTTGGTAGGTCTTTATTCCCGTTCTATAATTGTGACACGTGTTCCAGGCGCTGAGATCATTATTGGAAATAATGTAGGCATTTCCGGAGCGACGATATATGCAAGAAAAAGCATACGCATTGGTGATAATACAGCGATAGGCGGAAATTGCAAAATTCTTGATAACGATTTTCATCCGATAGAATATGAACATAGAAACAGACTTCTGAATGATCCGGACGGAGGAGACAGTGATTTGGTTGTGTCAAGACCGATCGTAATTGGCAAAAATTGTTTTATAGGCTGCAACAGTATAATCCTGAAAGGAACTATTCTTGGAGACGGCTGTGTTGTCGGCGCAGGAGCGGTTGTTTCCGGTAAGTTTGAGGAAAACTCTGTTATTGCAGGAAATCCTGCAAAGGTGATTAAAAAGTTGGAACCATAAGGAGCTGAGCAGATGTCTGAGAAAAAAAGAATACTGATATTTGCTCATTACTATTATCCGGATGTTGCATCTACAGCTCAGATACTCATGGATCAGGCTGAAGAAATGCTTAAAGATTTTGATGTAACAGTTGTTTGTACTGTTCCTTCGTATAGCGGGAAAATTGAAGATATATATAAAACTCAGAAGATCTACTATGAGGATATTAATGGTGTTAAAGTTATAAGGGTAAGAGTTCCTGAATTTTCCAAGGCAAATAAAAGGAGCAGAATAAAGAATAGTATATCCTACTTTTTTGGCGCATTTAAGGCTTGCCGGAAGTCGGGAAAACATGATTACATATTTGCGATCTCGCAGCCGCCTGTTCTTGGCGGCTTGCTTGGCGTTTTTGGAAAATTGCAGAAACACGCCAAACTGATCTATTGTATCCATGACTTCAATCCGGAGCAGATAATGGCAGTTGGCTATTTCAAAAATAAGCTTGTTCTGAAGACGATGATGATGCTTGATAAGTTCTCATGCAGGCAAAGTGATCTTGTTGTTACTATCGGCAGAGATCTTGCGGAGACACTTCGGGATCGTTTTAAAAACAAAAAAGTCCCGAAGTACACAATGATAAACAACTGGATAGACGAAAAAGAGATATATCCGTTACCGGCTGATAATAAAAATGTTGTTGAGTTCAAGAAGAAATATGGTCTTGAAAACAAGTTTGTCATTATGTATTCGGGAAACATAGGTCTTTATTATGATCTTGAAAAGCTTATCAAGGTCATAAAGCAGTTTCGTAAGGGCTATACACTTACCGGTCAATACGAACCGGGAATGAAAACGGCAGATGGCAGAGAGGTCGTTTTTGCCTTTGTAGGAGACGGCGTGGTCCTTAAAAAGCTTGTGGAATATACTGAACGGCATCACTTTGAAAATGTGGTATTTATCCCATATCAGGATAAAGAAGATCTGATATACAGTCTTAATGCCGGAGATGTTCATTGGTGCGTCAATGCCAAGGGAATTAAAGGAGTCAGCTGTCCGTCCAAGGCATACGGCATTATGGCAGTCGGAAAGCCTGTTCTGGGTGTGCTGGAAGAAGGCACTGAGATCCGTTGTATTGTCGAAGAATCCGGCTGTGGAAAGTGCTGTGAACCGGGAAATTATGTTGAAGCTGCCGATCTTATTCGTTGGTATATTGATCATGCCGGAACGAGTGAGGTCAAGAAAATGGGGTTAGAGGGCAGAAGATATCTGGAAATTAATCTGACTAAAAATATAAGTATCGGTAAGTATATAAGATCAATATTCGATTTGTGAGGAAAAAATGCGATATCTATGGATAGGCTGTTTAGAAAGCGATGAAGATTTGATGCTTACCTTATATTAATATCAAAATACAAAAGCTCACGGATGAGAATTAAGCCTCTTGTCCGTGAGCTTTTTGTGTCAAATAGTGTTTCCCTGCCTTCGGAAAACCAAAGACAGGGAAATTATCCTTCAAGTGATCCATAAAGCAGTAAGGCAAGAGATATAATCCCTTGCCTTACTGCGTTAAAATATATAGTGATCCATCGGAGATTCGAACTCCGGACACCTTGATTAAAAGTCAAGTGCTCTGCCAACTGAGCTAATGGATCATAATTTATTGAACTCCTGCCGCAGGAGAGAGTATTTCTGGCTGGGATGGCTGGATTTGAACCAGCGATGACGGAGTCAAAGTCCGTTGCCTTAACCGCTAGGCGACACCCCATTGTTAGTTTGTAAAATCACGCAGTCATAAAGACTGCGTGTTTACAAAAGTGGGGTGGGTAATCGGATTCGAACCGACGATCTCCAGTGCCACAAACTGGCGCTTTAACCAGCTAAGCTATACCCACCATATAAAGCGCGCCAAAAGGGACTCGAACCCCTGACCTACTGCTTAGAAGGCAGTTGCTCTATCCAGCTGAGCTATTGGCGCAAGTGGAGCGGGTGATGGGAATCGAACCCACACAACCAGCTTGGAAGGCTGGGGTTCTACCACTGAACTACACCCGCATATCAGCGACATGAAATATATTATCATAAAACCGAGTGCTTGTCAAGTATTTTTTTGATATTTAAAAAATCTTTTTTCACGTTTTGATAAACATCTGAAAGCTATCGTTCAAACGTATGGATGCGTCACATTTTTGTTATGAATATGTTTATTATCCGATAAATCTATTGACAATCATGTGAAAAACAGGCTATAATAACAAAGGAGAAAATCATTAAATTACAATAGAGGTGTTATGCATGAAAAAGAATTTCGGAGCAAAGGCAGTAATAACTCCGCTGCCGGTACTTATAATTGCTACTTATAACGAGGACGGCACTCCCGATGCGATGAATGCTGCATGGGGCGGGCAGTGCGGCGCAAAGCATATTGCGCTTAATCTTGGTCCGTCGCACGCAACAACGGAAAACATTATCAGGAATCAGGCTTTCACCGTCAGCTTTGCTGATAAAAAGCATCTTACAGCTTCGGATTATGTTGGTCTGGTATCTGCAAAAACGGAAAAGAACAAGCTTGAAAAGTCAGGTCTTCACGCAGAAAAGAGCGAGTTTGTAAATGCGCCCGTAATTACGGATTACCCGCTGACTATCGAGTGCAGGGTCGTTTCTGTGAGAGAGGAGCTTGGCGAGATGCGTGTTGTCGGCGAGGTAGTAAACCTGAGTGCTGACGAATCCGTGCTTGATGAGAGCGGCAATGTAGATATCGGCAAAGTTGAGGCTTTGGTGTATGACTCTCCGTCACACGGCTACCGTGTGGTAGGCGAGAGGGTAGGCAATGCTTTCAAGGACGGTCTTGCCCTTAAATAAGAGGTTGAGCCTATGACACTTTCAGATGCCTACGAGCTGCAGGAGCTGCTGAAACAATGCGGTGATGCAGCGCAGATATCGTCGCTTTTAGATGAATACGGTGAGGACAGCGATACTACCGTTTCGGAGATGATACTTTCCGCACTTGCTGCCGGAAAGCGTTTTGAGTTAAAGGATGAAAAAGCATTTTTGCATGGAAGCATGATATCATGCCCTGACTGCGGCAATTCATCTCCAGAAAAGATTTTGAGCAGTATTGCAGGTATATTGTCAGGCAGCGGAGAAATACACTTCGGCTGCTGCGAATGCGGTACGCAGTTCTCATGCAAGTAAAGGCAATACCGCACAAAGATAGCGCCGGCGCATCTGCGGCACTATCTTTGTGCGGTATTGCCTTAACATTTCACATTTCAGGAAGGTTTTCGGGGGCAGGTAAAAGTTACCCTGACCAAAATTGATTTCCGTGGAAATTGGCTCATATCATTGACAAAGATGGAGCAAAAGATTTATAATAAAACAGAATAAATAGTATGGGAATGTGGAAGATGACAGTTTCACTTTGTATTATCGCTTATAATGAGGAAAAGGCGCTTGTCGGGCTTCTTCAACAGATCACGGCGCAGACCTATCCCAAGGATAAAACCGAGATAGTTCTTGTGGACAGCTGCTCTGAGGATACGACAAGGAATATCATGGAGAGCTTTGCTGCTGAAAATAATGATAAATACCTGAATATTCAGGTGCTTGATAATCCGCGGAAAAATCAGGCTGCGGGATGGAATGCAGCAATAAGCAGCGCTTTGGGTGACGTTATAATACGTGTGGACGCACACGCAGAAATACCGGAGGATTTTATAGCGCAGAATGCGGCGCTGATCGAAAGCGGAGAGTATGTGTGCGGAGGAGCAAGACCTTCAAAGCTTGATTCTCCTACGCCTATGAAGGAAATGCTTTTTCTTGCGGAAAGCTCAATGTTCGGCAGCTCTCCGGCGGGATACAGAAGAAAAAGCGGAGAAAAGAAGTATGTTTCATCGGTTTTTCACGGCGCATATAAGCGTGAGGTGTTTGAAAAGGTTGGCGGCTTTAATGAGGATCTCGGCAGAACTGAGGACAACGAGCTTCACTACCGTATAAGAAAAGCCGGCTACAGGATATGTCAGGGCAGCGATATAGTTTCATATCAGCACGTCAGAGGCGACCTTTCGTCTATGCTTGCGCAGAAATACGGAAACGGCAAATGGATAGGCCTGACAATGAGTGTGTGCTATCAGTGCATCTCATCTTTTCATTTTGTGCCTTTCTTTTTTGTGTTTATAATGATATGCGCACTGCTGCTCTTTGTCAGCGCGTTCATAACCGGTCATGCGTGGATGACTTATCCGTTTATTTTCGTTTTTGGCTGCTATCTTTTAGCGGATATAATGATGACTATTGCAGCAGTGGCTGCATCAGAAAAGAAATATGCAGCTTATTTTCTGCTTCCGGCGGTGTTTTTCCTGCTGCACGTCAGCTACGGCACAGGTACGATGATAGGTCTTTTGCAGATACCGTTCTGGAAGCATAAGCTGAAAAAGACTGCACAGGCAACAGGACATACTGCTATGGACGAGATAGAAAATGTCAGACAGTGTGTAAAGGAAAATTCTGTACACAAAACAGAGGAGGGCGGGAAATGAACAACGGCATAAACATCAGCAGCGGAAAAAAAGGAATATTCAAAAGAATGCTTGAAAGCATAAAGCAAATACCGCTTGAGCATAAAAGCTTTGGCAAACAGATATTCATGCTTGCAAAAAACGACCTTATCAAGACCTACAAGGGCGCAGTGATAGGTCCGTTCTGGGCGGTAATGAAGCCGCTTTTCCAGCTTTTTGTATATTGGTTCGCATTCACAGTCGCAATGAACAGAAGCCCTGCATACGGCGGAGTACCGTTTTTTGTATTTGCTATGGTGGGCTTTTTGCCGTGGTGCTTTATGAGCGACTGCGTTTCAAGAGGCTCCAAGTGCATACGTGACAACCGTCAGTTCGTCAACAAGATATCGTTCCCGGTATCGACCATACCTACCTATACAACTCTTTCCAAGTTTTACGTCCATATATTCCTTTTTGTGCTTGCATATATCTATCTGCTTTGTGCAGGCTACAGACCGAGCATATATCATATACAGATAATCGGCTATTCCGGTCTTATGTTTATGTTTTTCCTTGCGCTTACCTGGTCGCTTGCGCCGATGTGCGCTTTCAGCAAGGATCTTGAAAGCTTTATCACTACGATAATGTCCGGACTTTTCTGGCTTTCCGGAGTATGCTTCGATTCATACCATATCAAAAACGATATTATCCGCAAGATGCTTCTCTTCAATCCCATGACATATTTCAGCAACGGCTACCGAAAGGCGCTCATATATGACCAGTGGTTCTTTCAGGGCTACTATCGTCCGGAGTATGAAAACATTATATTTATTTGTGAGTTCGTGTTGATCATCATACTTGGAGTTTTCAATTACAACCGTCTGAGAAAACGTCTGCCCGACGTGCTCTGAGGAGACTTCGCATGAAAGAAACATTTTTTCAGAAGCTGCAGCGTGTAAAGCTTTCTGACTTTATGCATATTTTTCTTTTTGTGATCGCGCTGCCTGCTTCTGTTATTTACAGACTGTTCCGCAGGGATCTGTGGCTTGTCTGCGATAACCGTAACGAGGCGCGTGATAACGGTTACTGGTTCTTTAAGTATCTTTGTGAGCAGCATCCTGAGCAGGACGCTGTTTATGCTATAAGCAGACGCTCTCCGGATTACTGTAAAGTAAAAGACCTTGGCAAGACTGTGAGCTACGGTTCTCTGCGGCACTGGCTGCTTTATCTGACAGCAAGGATAAACATAAGCTCTCAGAAGGGCGGAAAGCCGAATGCTGCGCTGTGCTATTTTCTTGAGGTCAAGGGCATAATAAAAAATACAAGAGTGTTTTTGCAGCACGGCATAATCAAGGATGATATGGACTGGCTGCACTACGAAAATACAAAAATGCGTATGTTCGTTACCTCAACGGAAAGGGAATACCGCTTTCTGTGTGAGAAATTCGGATATCCGGAAGGGTATATCGTAAAGACAGGCCTTTGCCGGTTTGACAACCTGCAAAGCTTTACAGTAAAGCCGGGACAGATGCTGCTTATGCCGACATGGAGGAGTTGGATATCAACGCCGACCTCGGCATCAAGGGAGATAGAGGATGTGTCTGATTTCAGGGGCACACGCTATTTCAAAGCTTGGAACGAATTCCTTAAAAGTCCGGAGCTTGACAGGATCCTTCGCGAAAACGAGCTTACGCTGATATTCTATCCGCACCGTGATATGCAGAAATATCTTTCATACTTTGAAAAAGGCTCGGACAGGATAGTTATGGCATCTTGGCCGGAGTATGACGTTCAGACATTATTGAAGGAATCCGCATACCTCGTGACGGACTTTTCAAGCATTGCGATGGATTTTGCATATATGAAAAAACGGCTGATGTACTATCAGTTCGATTATGACGATTTCCGCAAGGGACAATATGCAGAGGGTTATTTTGACTATGAGAAGGACGGCTTCGGAAAGGTCTGCTATGATCAGGATGAGGCACTCCTTGAGATAAAAAACGCCGCTGCCGAGGGCTTTGCTCAGCCTGAGGAGTATCTTATCCGTGAAAATAAGTTTTTCGACCTGTGTGACGGAAATAACTGCGGTAGAACCTACAATGCAGTCAAGGAGCTGATGAAAAATGGGGAAAAGAAGCATCAGTGAAGAACATAAGGAAGAGCAAAAGATCGATTTTGTGCTGCCGTGGGTAGACGGAAATGATCCTGAGTGGCAAAAGGAAAAGGCCTGCTATTCTCCGTCTCCGATGGCTGAAAGCAGCTCTGAGGTGCGCTACCGTGACTGGGACAATCTGCAGTATTGGTTCAGGGCAGCGGAAAAATTTGCGCCCTGGGTAAACAGGATACACTTTATAACATGGGGGCATACTCCCGTGTGGCTTAAAAAGGATGCGCCTAAGCTGAATATTGTTGATCACCGTGACTATATACCGCAGGAATATCTTCCGACCTTCAGCTCACATACTATCGAACTGAATATGCACCGCATACCGGGGCTGAGTGAAAATTTTGTTTACTTCAATGATGATATGTTCCTTACAAGGCCGGTCAGACCTGAGGACTTTTTCAAAAACGGCAGACCCTGCGATACCTTCGGGCTTAACTGCATCTATTTTGGCGAGGACAGCGCAGGTCACTTCAACGGTTCAAACATGGAAGTGATAAATACCGAATTCAAGGGACAGAAACGCCGGATAATGAAGCGTGACTTCCGCAAATGGTTTGCACTGAAAAACGGCAGGACAATACGCCTGAAAACCTTCCTGCTTTCGGCATGGGACTGGTTTCCGGGCTTTCACTACGACCACCTTCCGACTGATCTTTGCAAATCGACTATAGCAGAGGTCTGGGAAAAGTACGGCGATATTCTGGATAAGACCTGCCGTGACCGTTTCAGAAGGGAATCAAATGTTAATCAATGGCTGTTCAAGTATTGGCAGCTTTGCAAAGGGAACTATGAGGTAAGGTCGTATAAGTTCGGCAAGGCTTACCATATAGAGGAGGACAATTTTGAGCAGCTTTGCAGCGATATAATAAATAAGAGCTTTAGTATGATATGCGTCAACGATACTCCGAGGACGAAGGATTTTGACACCAAGAAGCAAAGGGTAAGGGAGGCTTTTGACAGCATTCTTCCTGAAAAATCGTCCTTTGAGCTTTGACTTGCCTTTGAATATACAATTTTAAAACATCGTTTTCGGTGGTGTCGGGGGGACTTTTTCGCAAAAGTCCCAAATTAGGTGAATAGGGAAACACATAACCGAGATATTGTTCTATGACTTTCCTTTGAAGGATAATTTTAAAACATCGTTTTCGGGGGTGTCGGGGGGACTTTTTCGCAAAAGTCCCCCTGACCGGGAGCGAATAAAAGGGGATGAAAATTTGGATAAGATAGATTTTGTTATGATATGGGTAGACGGCGCAGACCCGGCGTGGCGGGCTGAAAAGAATAAATACGACTCATCGGACGAGAGGGGAGACAATACCGAGATACGTTACCGAAGCTGGGACAATCTGCAATACTGGTTCAGGGGGATAGAAAAATTTGCGCCTTGGGTAAACCGCATACATTTTGTCACCTGGGGGCATCTTCCGGCATGGATAAATAAAAATAGCCCAAAGCTCAATATTGTGAACCATAAGGATTATATCCCCGAAAAATATCTGCCGACCTTCAACGCGAATACCATAGAGCTGAATCTTCACAGGATAAAGGGGCTCAGCGAACAGTTTGTCTATTTTAACGATGATATGTTCGTGACTGCGCCTGTAAAGCCGGAGGACTTTTTCAGGAACGGCTGTCCTATGGATACATACGGGCTCGACTGCATCTATTTTGCAAAAAAAAGCGCCGGATTTTTCAACGGGAATGATATCGAGCTTATCAACACACACTTTAACAAGAATGACATTTTCAAGTCCAAAAACAGGCGCAAGTGGTTAAGCATGAAAAACGGAATGACAAGGGTAGTCAAGACAAGGATGCTCAATGTATGGCCGTGGTTTCCGGGGATATACTATAACCATCTGCCTACCAATTTCCTTAAATCGACATTTGAGAAGGTCTGGGAGGCCGAGGGAGATACTCTCGATCTTACTTGCAGGGATAAATTCAGGACGAAATCAAACTGCAACCAGTGGCTTATGAAATTCTGGCAGCTTTGCGAGGGCATTGCAGTTCCGAGAGATAAAAAAATCGGACGCTGCTTCCATATAAAGGACAATATCTATAATGAAATGCTGGGATCTATCGGCAGCGGCAGATATAAGCTGATCTGCGTCAATGACACAGTGGGAACGAGAGATTTTGAACTGCAAAAGCAGCAGGTCATAGAAGCCTTTGAAAAGCTGCTGCCCGAAAAGTCGGGATTTGAGATCTGAGCCTGATATTTCTGAATCGAGGAGGAGTTATAAAATGCAGACAAATGCAGAACCGGAGATCACTGAGGTTCCGGAACAGGATTATCCCTTTTTATTTTCTGTCGTGATACCTGTTTATAACGTGGAGCGTTATCTTGCCGAAACGCTGGATTCCGTGATAGGGCAGACCATCGGTTTTGATAAGATACAGGTGATACTTGTAAATGACGGCAGCACCGACAACAGCGAAGAAATATGTCTGAGCTATCGTGACAGGTATCCGGATAATATCGTATACGTAAAACAGGAAAATGCAGGCGTCAGCGCCGCAAGAAACAACGGCATAAACTATATCAGGGGCAAATATGTAAACTTCCTTGATTCGGACGACTGCTGGAGCAAAAATGCCTTCAAATGGGTAAATGCTTTTTTTGAAAAGCATACTGATGAGGTGGATGTTGTAGGCGCACGAAAGAAATTTTTTGATGCGGCTTCGGGATATCACCACCTTGACTATAAATTTTCGTCCACAAGAGTTATCGACCTTATCGCAAATTACGAAATGATACAGATGGACGTTACAGGCGCATTCATCAAGGCCGATGCTATAGGAGATCACCGCTTTTCTGAACACCTTAAATACGGCGAGGATGCTCAGTTTATCAATTCCATACTGCTTGACAAATGCAAGCTGGGCGTTGTAAAGGGCGCTGTACACCTCTACCGCAAGAGAAAGGATGAGTCGTCGGCGCTGCAGAACGAGCTTCGTTCAGAGAGCTACTATTTTGATTCTCCTGTGTATTTCCATCTTGATCTTATTGAGCAGTCTATAAAAAAATACGGCAGGGTAATGGAATTCATACAGTATACCGTCATGTATGATATGCGCTGGCGTATCGCAAAGCAGCTTGAAGGGTATCTTGAGCAGGAGGATCTTGACCGCTATCGTGAACTGATAAATAAAATACTTGTAAATATCTCAGACCGCATTATCTGTATGCAGAAAAATATGGGCATCGGGCAGAAGATATATGCAATGAACATAAAATATAAGCGCAATATCTGCAAGGAGTTTGAATACGACCACGGCAAGCTTCTTTTCAACAATATCTGCGTCATCAACCTGTTTGACCAGAAGAACCTGCTGACTGCGGATTTCCTGTATATCAAGGACGGTATGCTCCGCATTGAGGGCAGAGACAATATCCTGCTCGATCAGGATGACTACACGATACAGGCCAAAGCGGATAATGTACTGTATGATCCTGAGCGTTTCCATGCTGAAAAATACGATGTAAGCATTCTCGGAATGAAGGCGTATGACGGCAAGGGATTCTCCTTTACAGTCCCGATAAAGGAGGACGGCGAGACAAATGTTGAGTTCATTATGACATTCCGCGGTGAATTTGTCACAAGGCTCTACATAAGCCCCGGAAAATTCTCTCACATTCCCTCAAAAAGCGGCAATGCCGGCTACTGGAAAACAGGCGACCGCTTTATCCGCATAAGGAATAAATATATAAAGGTAACTCCCTTTACAAAGCGCCTTGAGTCAAGATATGAGGAAGAGTACAGGAATTATCTTGAAAAATCGAAGCGCGGCTACCTTGTCAAATGGAGAATGCTCTATCGGCTGCTGCATCGCTTCTATAAAAACGTGTGGCTCATATCCGACCGTCCGAACAAGGCAGGCGACAACGGCGAACACCTGTTCCGCTATATCTGCGATAAAAAGCCAAAGGGCATAAAGCCCTACTTTGTAATACAAAAAAGCAGCGAGGACTATGCAAAGATGAAAAAGATCGGCAGAGTAGTCGATTTTGATTCAGTCAGGTTCCGTCTGCTCACCCTATTTGCAAAGATGGTAATATCTTCACAGGCAAGCGATTATGTGCTCAACCCCTTCGGCGGTGATTATGCATATATGTCCGACCTTTATAATTACAGGTTCGTATTCTTGCAGCACGGCATTACAAAGGACGATATCTCAGGCTGGCTCAACCGCTTCAACAAGAATATAAGCATTTTCGTTACTGCCGGTGTGCCTGAGTATAAGTCAATACTTGAAGGCAATTATTTCTATGACGAAAGCGTTGTAAAGCTTACGGGCTTTCCAAGGTTTGATAATCTTACCCGTATGGGCAAAAACGTAAAGAAGAAGGTCCTTATAATTCCTACCTGGCGCAAATCCCTGAGCAAGTGCGTTGACCCGAGGACAGACACAAGCGTTTACTATGACAAATTCAAGGAAAGTGACTTTTTCGCTTTCTACAACGGACTTATAAACCATCCGAGGCTTCTTGAATGTATGCGCAAAAAAGGGTACGAGGGTCTGTTCTGCCTGCATCCGCTTTTTACCGAGCAGTATGTTGATTTCACTGAAAATGATGTTTTCCGTGTCAACAAGGGCTATGTTGACTATCAGAAGCAGTTTGCCGAGTGCGCTCTGCTTGTCACGGACTTTTCGAGCGTATTTTTCGATTTCGGCTATCTGAAAAAGCCCGTTATCTATTCGCAGTTTGACAAAGAGGAATTTTTTGCGAGCCATTCATATTCGGAGGGCTATTTCAGCTATGAGGAAAACGGCTTCGGCCCTGTGTGCAGGGATATCGAAAGCACTGTTGATGCAATGGTGCGCGAGATCGAAAACGACTGCCGCAACGACCCGAAATATATCAGGCGTGTAGAGGCTTTCTATCCGTATTTTGACGATAAGAGCTGTGAGCGTGTTTACAACAGTATATGCAGCCTTGCCGGTGCAAATGAGGACTGACAGCTGCCTGCGCCCGCGAACAGCGGCAATTATTACAGATTTGGAATAAATAATTGGCAAAAAACACTTGATATCCGTTTTTCATTGAGGTAAAATTTAACTATTAACTTATTTTTGTCACTGTGTTTTTTCAGTGCTGAAAGAAAAAGGTCAGAAGGAGAAATAATATGGTTTTTGCAGATCTGTTTTTTCTGTATATTTTTCTTCCTCTATGCTTGCTCTGCTATTTTGTCAGTAAAAAGCTGAAGACGAAAAATACCGTGCTCATCATTTTCTCTCTGGTATTCTATGCCTGGGGAGAACCGCTCTATGTCCTTCTCCTGCTTTTCAGCGCCGCCTTCAACTGGTTCATGGGCGGTCTGATAGGGCGATACAAAGGGCAAACCAAGGCTAAGACCGTAGTTGCTTCTGCTATTATAGTCGATGTTCTGCTGCTTGTGATATTCAAATACACAGGCTTCCTGGTGGAGAACATCAACGGCCTGCTGCATATCGGGATACCCGTCCCGAATATCTCACTGCCGATAGGCATCAGCTTCTTTACCTTCCAGGCGATATCCTACATCATAGACTGCTACTGGGAAACTGTAAAGCCGCAGAGATCATTCAAGAAATTTCTGCTCTATCTTTCGCTTTTCCCGCAGCTTATTGCAGGCCCCATCGTCCGCTACAGCGTTGTTGAGAAGGAGATCGAAAAGCGACGTTCAACAGCTGTTGATATCAGCGAGGGCTCAATGCGCTTTATAGTAGGCCTTGCAAAGAAGGTAATTATAGCCAACAACCTGTATGCTGTCGTCACACAGTTCTACGGCGATGTCAACAAGAATCAGTATGCGGATATTTCGTCGCTTTCCTTCCTTGGTACATGGTTCGTTATAATCTGCTATTCGCTCTATGTTTACTTCGATTTCAGCGGATATTCGGATATGGCCATAGGTCTTGGACGCATTTTCGGCTTCCACTTTGACGAGAACTTCAAATATCCGTTTATCTGCAAGACTATAAGCGAGTTCTGGCAGAGATGGCATATTTCTCTGAGCTCATTTTTCAGGGATTATCTTTTCTATGTGCCTATCTTCGGCAAGACAAGAAAGTACCTCAACCTGTTCCTTGTGTGGTTCTGCACAGGCCTGTGGCACGGCGCTGCATGGAACTATATTTTCTGGGGGCTTTACTTCGGGCTTTTCCTGCTGCTTGAGATCAAGATCGGCAAGAAGCGCATGAAGAAATGGCCGAAGGTGCTCACTCATATCTACAGCAAGATAATAATAGTCGTCGGATTCGGAATATTCTGTTTCTCCGACATGAACCAGCTTGGCAACTTCTTTATGAATATTTCAGGCATAGGAATGTTCGTAAACGGCAGCGGATTTGCCGATCAGATCACATGGAGCGCTTTCCTGAAGAATATCTTCCTTGTGATATTTGCCATTGCTGCATCTACCCCGATACTTCAGCAGATCAAGAAATTCTTCTTTGAATGGGGCAATAATGTTGTATACCTTACAGGAAAGATGCTTGGCGTTGCGGGCTGTATGATGCTGCTCATAGCTTCAAGCATAATGTTGGTAGATTCGACCAACAATCCCTTCCTGTACTTCCGTTTCTGATGCTCTGAGAGAGGAGGAAAATGATGGATAATAATTCAAGCAATCCTGCGAACAGCAGCGGTAAAGACAGCAAAGCAGCTGCTCCGGTCGATAAAACGAGCAGCCAGGGCAAGAAAAGCTTCAATTCATATAAGCGCTCTTCTGTCAGGCAGTTTTCGTCCGTGCTTTCTGTTATGATAATGCTGCCGGTGTTCGTTGTAATGATAATTTTCTTTGTCTGCTTTCCGCGTTCCGAGGTGTCGCAGATAGAAAAGAGAACGCTTGCAAAGTTCCCTGAGTTTACCGTTGAGAACTATTTCAGCGGTAAATTCACAAACGGCATCAATCAGTGGTTCACCGATACCGCACCCTTCCGTGACGACCTGAAAAACAACGGCAACAGCATGAAGTCGATCTTCGGCATCTCTACTCAGGACAGCGTTAATGTTGTAGGCGATATCAAGAAGGTCCCGAAGAAAACAACTAAAAAGACAGGCGAAACGAGCAAGAGCGATCAGTCAGGCAAGCCTGCCGAAGCAAGCTCACAGACGAGCACACAGGCAAGCGCAGAGCCTTCGCAGCAGAGCTCCGAAGCTCAGGAAAGCTCAGAGAGCAAGCCGCAGAAGAACTATCGTGAGATGGATGCGGAATACACCGTTGAAAACGGTGTTATCGTTGTATATCAGGACGGTCACTACCGCGGGCTTGAACTCTTCGGCGGCGGCTCCGGCAATGCTTATGCGGATTCGCTGAACGACCTGCGCAGCTCACTTGACAGCAATATCAATATTTACTCAATGATAATCCCGCTTCCCTGCGAGTTTTACACTCCTGCAAACTACGATTCCTACACTGCTAACCAGAAGGAATACATTGATGACCTTTCGTCAAGACTTTCAAAGGACATAAAGATCGTTGATGCAGACACTGTTCTCAGCAGGCATACGGAGGAGAATATCTACTGCCGCACAGACCATCACTGGATGCCGCTTGGCGCTTACTATGCAGCTCAGGAGTTTGCGAAGACGGCAGGAGTAGACTTCAAGGAGCTTAGTACCTTCAAGCCGCAGACTATTGAGGGCTTTGTCGGTACGATGTACGCTTTTTCCGGCGGTGATATCAATATAAAGAACGATCCCGAGGACTTCACCTATTATATTCCCGATAACTACGATAAGTGCAAGACTGATTTTTACGACACGGATTTCACATACGATTACACGGGCTCTTACTTCAAGCAGGTAGGTGACCCGCAGACGAACGCTTATCTTACTTTCTTCGGCGGTGACGAGCAGATCGTCAAGGTGCGCACCAACGTAAAGAACGGACGAAAGCTTCTTCTTGTCAAGGACAGCTATGGCAATGCTGTACCGGGCTTCCTGATGAACTCCTTTGAGGAAATATATATCACAGACATGAGATATTTCCAGCTCAACCTTGTGGATTTCATCAAGCAGATGGGTATAACAGACGTTCTGTTCACAATGGTGACATACTCCGCATTCGGCAACAATTCATATAATCTCCCTGAGCTTCTCAATCAGGCACAGGGGCAGACTATCACGGATAATTACGATAAGGGCGATCAGGATGCCGATGATTGACAGCTCAGACGGGAAATAACAGAATAAAACAGGCTTTCGGGCGGTGCGGTGTACGGCGGGCAAAAGCACCGCCCGGACCGACAGGCGAGACAAAGGGGGGGCTTTCTCGTGAAAGTCCCCTTAATACTAATACCTGACAAAAAGCAGACAATTTTTGCGGTCTGATTTTTATCCGGAATTAGTATAATATTTGACCAAGAAGAAACAGAAAGGATAAGATCTATGAAAGAGCTTGAATATCCCTTTGATTCGGAATACATCATCAAAAAGCGCAAGTCGCTCAAAAAAGCGCTTTTGGCTGACGGCAGCAAAAGAATAAAAAAGAAGATAGCCGTATTCGGCGGCTCAACCACAAATGACATTGTTGTCTATCTTGAGCTTTTCCTGCTAGATCAGGGCATCGAGGCTGAATTCTATCAGTCGGAGTATGCGCAGTATTGGCAGGACGCGATGTTTCCCAGTGAAGAGCTTATCAGCTTTGCACCGGATATCGTTTTTATCCATACGACCAACAGGAACATCAAAAACTATCCCCATACCTCAGACAGCCGTGAGCAGGTCTGCCGGCTTCTTGATGCAGAGTATTCCGGATTCGAGCAGATGTGGAACAAGATATCCGAGACCTATCACTGTCCGATAATACAGAATAACTTTGAAATGCCCTTCTATCGTCTTATGGGCAACAAGGATTGCAGCGACTACCGCGGACGCGAAAATTACCTCACACGTCTTAACGCAAAATTCTATGAGTATGCTGAAAATCACGAGGGCTTTTATATCAATGACATAAACTATATTTCAGCCTGCTACGGGTTAAAACAGTGGAGTGACCCTTCATACTGGAATATGTACAAATATGCGATGTGCGTTGACGCTATCCCGGAGTTTTCATTCAACCTTTCAAATATCATCAAATCTGTTTTCGGCAGAAACAAAAAGGCTCTTGCGCTCGACCTTGACAATACCCTCTGGGGCGGAGTTGTGGGAGATGACGGTGTAGACGGCATACAGATAGGGCAGGAGACCGGAGTTTCTCAGACATATTATGAGTTCCAGAGCTATATAAAATCACTCAAGGAGCTTGGAGTTATCCTCACGGTATGCTCCAAGAATGACCATGAGAATGCTATAGCCGGTCTTGAACATCCCGAAGGTGCGCTGAAGCCCGACGATTTCATAATAATCAAGGCTAACTGGGAAAACAAGGACAGAAATATTGAAGAGATAGCAAACGAACTCAATATCCTTCCGGATTCCATAGTATTCGTAGACGACAATCCGGCCGAGAGAGCCATCGTCAGCGCGCAGGTCGCAGGTGTTCGCGCTCCGGTCATGGACAGTGTTGAAAACTACATTACGACTATAGACAGGAACGGATATTTTGAGGTAACTAATTTCAGTGAGGACGATCTCAAGCGCAACGAGATGTATAAGGCAAACGCACAGAGAGCCGCACAGCAGGCTACCTTTGCCGATTATAAGGATTATCTCCTCAGCCTTGACATGAAGGCAGTGATAGATGACTTTATTCCGGTTTATCTCCAGCGCATAACTCAGCTCACAAACAAGAGCAACCAGTTCAATGTAACCACAAGGCGCTATACAGCTACCGAAATGGAAGAGGTAAGCACCAGCCCTGAGTATATACGTCTTTACGGCAAGCTTATCGACAAGTTCGGCGATAACGGAGTTGTGTCTGTTGTTATAGGCAAAAAGGACGGCGAAGTGCTTAATATGGAGCTGTGGCTGATGAGCTGCCGTGTGCTGAAAAGGGACATGGAGCTTGCAATGTTAGACCGTCTTGTTGAGCGCTGCCGTGAGCAGGGCATAAAGACCATTAAGGGTTATTACTATCCGACTGCAAAGAATAACATGGTAAGGGAGCTTTACGGCTTCTTTGGCTTTACTAAGGTAAGCGAGGACGAAGCAGGCAATACCGTCTGGGAGCTTTCCGTTGACGGCTACGAGAACAGGAACCATGTTATTGCCGTTGAGGATAATTCCGCCGTCAAATAATTATTTTTATTTCTTTTATAGAAATATATTGCTTCTGTAATAGAGTAAAATGTTATGGAAGCATTTACAGACGGTTATTCCGCGGGCAGCCGCCCGCTTGGTTCATCCCGTAAGCCGTCTGATCTTGACAAAATGATAAAGGAGCAAAGGAACATGGATACAAAAACTATCTACGCAAGACTTGACAAGGTTTTTCAGGATGTGTTTGACGATGACTCAATAAGGGTCAACCCCAAGACAACAGCCGATGACATTGACGACTGGGACAGCCTTGAGCATATCACACTCATCAACGCAGTTGAGCGTGAGTTCAGGATGAAGTTTAAGATGGGTGAGGTATCATCCATGAAGAACGTAGGGGAGATGGCTGACATTATTGCCGCAAGAGCAAAAGCCTGATATTACCATAATATACTGCAAAAACGGCGGATCACTGCGATCCGCCGTTTTTAAATATGCTGGATTATGTATAAATAAGGTCTGAAAAGCTCAGTTTTCGGAATTGCCTGAGTATTTTTCAACGTGACTGCACAGAGCGTCAAAGGTCTCCTGACTAAGATCGTGTTCAACCTTGCAGGCATCCTCATCTGCGGTATTTTCTGCTACGCCCAGACGCATAAAGAAATTTCGCAAAAGGACATGACGCTTGTAGATCTTATCAGCGATCTCCATACCTTTATCAGTGATCTGTATCATATTGTCATGATCCATTGTTATAAGGCCGCGTTCCCTCAGACGCTTAGTGGTGTAGGTAACGCTTGGCTTGGTAACATTCAGATGTGCAGCAACATCTATTGAACGGACATAGCCGTTTTTCTCTTTCAGCATGAGCATGGCTTCAAGATAGTCTTCGGTGGTTTTATCCCTGTTCTTATCGGTTTTCAAGGTCGATCCTCCTCCTTAATTCTTTATTAACATTATACCAGAAAATCACACTATTAGTCAAGCATAACCGCAATTATAATTCTTTAATATGATAATTTATGAACGGTCTTATTTTTGTAAGCATCGGCGCACTCATCAATCCTCATCCGGTCCGAAAATAACATAGCCGTTGATAAAATCGCTTACTGCTTCATCGGCATTACCGTAAAATCCGCTGTAAAATGTTATGCCCTCATCATCAAGCAGGCGGCGTGATCCCGCCGTGATATCTCCGCAAAGAATGCCGTCGGCCTCCATCATCATTACAACGCCGACTATATCATCAACGCTCTCGGCCATTGTGCCGACCATTTCAGAATCGGTTATCTCACCGTTTTCTATAGTGTATATCCATATCACCCTTGTATCCTCAAACACACGGAAAACGCTGTTGTCAGACGGGTCAACAGTTACTGCAAGCTTCATATTTATCATCCTTCCAATGCTTTGCCTTAATTTAACCCGACTCCAAGCATTAGCGCAGGCGGCGGGAGTATGTCACTATGATATCACTATCGCATAGTTTTTTCAATAGTCTCTGCGCCGGAAAAGGGTTTCCCCGTGTAACCTGCCGGCCAGAATTGATTTTTGTGAATTTATATTTCCGGATATTGTAAAAGCTTTTGATTTCTGATATAATATTCAGGTGCCGCCGAGAACGGCAGACAATAATGAAAGAGGTAAGAACATGACCGATAATGAGATCTCAGAAATCAGAAGAAGAATAAACCATGACAAGAACAATATTACTGTTCTGAAGGGCTGCTATGTCAGCACAAAAAAAGAGATAATGACCGAGTTTTCACAGACTGTAGGCCTGCTTTCTCTTGAAGAAAGCGAAACTTTATTCAAGCTGCTCAAAAAGACGCTTTCAGGCCGTACAGGCAAAAACCTTATGGATATCTGCTTTACCACAGAGCAGGTAGCTGACAGCGAGGAGCATAAGCTGCTCATGCGCCTGAGAGACAGTGATCTTGAAGACGCCGAAGCACTGCACACGCTTTATCAGAAGATAATTGATTCCTTTAACACGGACGACACATATATGATCTTTGTCGGCTGCGATAAGTATGACGTTCCCAACAAATCAAAGAACGATGAGGAGATGCCTGATGATTCAGACGAGGTGTTCCGCTATATCCTGTGCAGCGTTTGTCCGGTAAAGCTCACAAAGTCCGGCATAGGCTTCAGCACGGCAGATCAGACGTTCAGAAACGTAGGTGCAGATATGGCTGTCTGCGCACCTGAGATCGGATTCATGTTCCCGGCGTTTGACGACAGGAGCACTAACATCTATAATGCACTTTTCTACACCAAGAGCGCAGGCGATGACTATAAGGCGGCAGCAGAGGCGCTTTTCTGTACGGAATATCCGATGCCTGCCGAGGAACAGAAGGAAAACTTCCGTGCCCTCATTGCCGAAACAGCTGCCGATGACTGCAGCTATGAGTTTGTTCAGTCTGTGCATGAGCATATCAGCGAGATCATAGATGAGCATAAGAGTGCAAGGCAGGATGAGCCGCTGCTTCTGGGCAAGCGTGACGTCAGGCGTGTTTTAGAGGACTGCGGTGCATCAGATGAGCGTATCGCAGACTTTGACGAAAGGTTCGATGCTGCCTTTGGCGAAAAAGCTGAGATAAGCCCGCTGAACGTGATCGACCCAAAGCAGTTTGAAGTCAAAACTCCCGATGTCACTATTAAGGTAAGTCCCGAAAAAAGCTATCTCTTAGAGACAAGAATAATTGACGGCACCAAATACGTCCTTATCCGTGCGGAAGAAGGCGTAGAGGTAAACGGTGTCGGCATACGCATCGAACAGCCTGCTGCAGCCGAAGAGGCAGCAGAGCAGTAATTCTTTACAGAAATAAACCTGACGACACAGCGGCAGCCGTATTCGGCTGCCGTTATTTTAATGTAAGGATATAATGCCTACTGTATCTGCATATTGAAATTATAAAAATGACCAACATTATATATGATTTTGTGTGATGAATTTTTAGATTGAAAGTTGTGCATTTGAGATAAATCGGCTCAAAAACTCCGTGATTATTCACAATGTGGCACAAGAATTTTATGTACATTATTACTAATTGTTAATATTATTTAATAAATTGTTATCTTTTTATGAACAAATTGACAACTTTACAAAAGGCACTGGTTGTAATACAATTTATACAGATAAATACGGCCTTTCAGCACCGAAAATCAACCCATCATGTCAGACAGTCATGTTTGGCCTGAACAACAAAAATGGAAAGGATGATCTACCAAATGAGCGTTTTCTCACAAAAATTCAAGAAAACCTTCAAAAAGGTAACAGCATGGACCTTGTCAGCGCTCACAGCACTGACCTGCACAGCAGCGCTTCCTGTTATCACCTCAACTCCTGTGGCAGCAGCAGAGCTTTCAAACGAGGACAGAGGCGTGCTCTTTGCAAGCTCCAGAAGCGACTTCCGTGATGAGAGTATCTACTTCCTTATCACAACAAGATTCTATGACGGCGACCCCAGCAACAATGAGCACTGCGTGGATGACGTCAAGGCTAAGAACCCTGATTCCGACCCTGCATGGAGAGGCGATTTCAAGGGACTTATCGACAAGCTTGACTACATCAAGGCTCTCGGCTTTACAGCTATCTGGATCACTCCTGTTGTGAAAAACAGATCAAGCTATGACTACCACGGCTATCATGCATACGATTTCACGGCAGTAGATAACAGATACGAATCCAACGGCGTTACATATCAGGATCTTATCGACGCCTGCCACGCTAAGGGCATGAAGGTCATTCAGGACGTTGTTTTCAACCACTCCTGCAACTGGGGCGAGAAAAACCTCTGCCCGATCGAGATAGATGTATGGTCTCCTAACGGCCGAAGCGATATGCCTATGCCTGCCGGTACAAAGATGGATCCGGATAAGATATATCACCATGACGGCTATGCAGGCGGCGGCGACTTCGATAACTACAATGTTCAGATCATGACACTGCACAGCGACTGCTTCGACCTGAACACCGAAAACCCGAAGGTATATAATTATCTTATAGACTGCTACAAGAAGTTTATAGATATGGGTGTTGACGCTTTCCGTGTAGATACAGTAAAGCATCTTTCACGTCTTACACTCAACAAGACATTTGTTCCTGCGCTCCGCGAGGAGTACAAAAAGGTTCATACCGGCTCCGGCTATGATGATTTCTATATGTTCGGTGAGGTTTGTACCAAGGGTGAAAGCACATGGTACCGTGAGCAGCCCCCGATCTCTACCTGCTTCTATACATGGGCAGATGACGACAGCTGGCTGAGCAAATGGACGAGCGATCCTGATGCGAACGTTGCACTTACAAAGGATCACTACGATGCTCACATGGATATGGGAAGCCAGCCCACCACCGATAACGCTCTCCTTCGCGGAAACGATTATCATACACCCGACTATTCTCAGCGTTCCGGACTTGATTCCATCGACTTCCAGATGCACTGGCAGTTCGACAACGCAGGTCAGGCATTCGGCATGGCAAAGGAAGAGGATCCGTATTTCAACGACTCCACATGGAGCGTGACTTATGTAAACTCACACGACTATTCTCCTAACAACTGCCAGACGATCATTCCTGAGTTCGATGAGGAAACATGGGCTGAGGACCTTGCCCTGATCTTCACATTCCGCGGCATTCCCTGTATTTACTACGGAACAGAGATCCGCTTCCAGCACGGCAAGCCGATCGACGTAGGCCCCAACGCTCCTCTCAGCGAAACAGGCCGTGCTTATTTCGGCGACAACATCGAGGGCGAGATAAATGCGAGCGGATTTACCGTATACACAGCAACAGGCGCAGCGAAGTCAACTCTTGAAGCACCTCTTGCTCAGCACCTCATTCGTCTTAACAGACTCCGTCAGGCTATACCTGCTCTCAGAAAGGGTCAGTACTCAACAGAGGGCTGCGGCGGCGGTCTTGCATTCAAGAGAAGATATACAGACGCTAACACAGACAGCTTTGTTTGTGTAACTATCTCCGGTTCTACAACATTCACAGGCGTTCCGAACGGTACTTATGTTGATGCAGTCACAGGCGATACACAGACTGTTTCCGGCGGTACGCTCACAGCTACCTGCACAGGCAAGGGCAACCTCAGAGTTTATGTTCTTAGCACAAGCAAGACTCCTGCTCCCGGACGTGTAGTTCCCAACGGTGCTTTCATGGGCGACGGCGGCGCAGCTACGATCATCGGCGGCGAGATTGTAGATGTTGATATAGTTGAAGCTACAGGCGTTACACTGAGCAAGTCAAGCGTAACAGTTCTTGAAGGCGAAAGCGCATCCGTTACAGCAACAGTTGCTCCTTCAAACGCTACCAACAAGTCAGTTAAGTGGACAACAAGCGACGCTTCAGTTGCTACTGTTTCCGGCGGCGTTATCAAGGGCGTAAGCAAGGGTACTGCAACTATCACAGCGACTACACACAATAACCTCACCGCTACGGTAAAGGTAACGGTAAGTGAAAATACCAACATTGTAAAGCCTACAGGCGTTACAATAGCGCCGACAAGCCTTAAGCTCCAGGTCGGCGAAACAGGCGATCTCACAGCAACAGTAGCTCCGGCAAATGCAACAGACAAAACAGTAACATGGTCATCAAGCAGCGATGCGGTCGCAAAGGTAAGCAACGGCACTGTAACAGCTGTCGGCACAGGTACGGCAACTATCACAGCAACTACCTCAAACGGCAAGACCGCCACTGCATCAGTTACGGTCGAAGGTCCTTCAATGACCTATATCGACAACGGCGTTTACTTCCAGAAGCCATCCGGCTGGGGTGCAGGTGTAAATATTTACATTTATGACGGAGACAAGGATGAGACCATAGGCACGTCATGGCCCGGCACAGCAATGAAGGACGGCGGCAACGGCATATATTATTATGAGTTCAAGCCTACCGTATCAAATGTCAAGCTCGTATTCAACAGCGGCTCAAATCAGGCTCCCGCAGATAAGGGCTTTGACTTCAAGAACAAGGGCTTGTACACCGATTCAGGATTCTCAAAGATAATAGAAAAGCCCTCTCAGGTAGAGGTAACGGGCGTTTCTCTTGACAAGACCTCCGCAAGCGTAAAGGTCGGCGCGACTGTAACATTCAGCGCTTCTGTTGCTCCTTCAAACGCAACAGACAAATCTGTCACATGGTCTTCAAGTGATACATCTGTTGCTTCCGTATCAAACGGAGTAGTAACAGGTAAGGCTGTCGGTACAGCTACGATCACAGCTTCTTCCTCAAACGGCAAGAAGGCTACCGCTACGGTTACTGTCAGCAAAGATGTTGTTGTATCCGGTCTTGAAAATAAGTCAACTATTTCAGCAACAAGCATAAGCAAGGGTTCAAGCGTAACAATGAAGGGCGCAGCTTCCGGCGGCACGACCCCCTATCAGTACGCTTATGTTGTACAGGC
>CADCKR010000019.1 GCA_902802105.1 uncultured Ruminococcus sp. | reverse complement strand
GCGGTCTGATTTCCGCAATACTTTGTTGTCGTTCTCGGAATCCGTCAGGATTCCTGCGTCCTCCGCCGCGTCTTGCGAAAATCATCCTCGCAAACCTAAACCTGCTTTTTATCAGGAATCAGTATCATTTGCGCGCTGCAAAATTATTTTTGCCTATTGACATATCGGGTAATAGGGTTTATAATAGACAAAGCTGATACAAAAGGAGGCCGACAAAATGAATATATACGCAGACAACGCCGCTACTACAAAAATGAGCGATACTGCGATCAATGCTATGACGGACTGTATCAAAAATTTCTGGGGCAATCCGTCAAGCCTTTACAGCATCGGGCAGCGAGCAAAAGAAAAGCTTGAAGACGCCCGCTTTGAGATAGCCGGGATCATAAACGCCGAACCTCGTGAGATAATTTTTACCTCAGGCGGAAGCGAGGCCGACAATCAGGCTATTCTCACTGCTGCTCTTATAGGCAAAAAGAAAGGAAAAACACACATAGTTTCATCTGCCTTTGAACACCACGCAGTACTTCATACTCTTAACAAGCTTAAAAATTACGGCTTTGACATAACTCTTCTTGACGTGCACGAAAACGGCATAATAAATATAAATGAGCTTGAAAGCGCTGTCCGTAATGATACCTGCCTTGTGACAATAATGACCGCCAATAATGAGATCGGCACTATACAGCCCATCAAAGAGATAGGCGCTCTCTGCCGTAAGCATGGAATACTGTTCCATACAGACGCAGTTCAAGCTGTGGGGCATCTTCCTATAGACGTCAAGGATCAGTGCATTGATATGCTTTCGGCATCCGCACACAAATTTCACGGTCCGAAGGGCACAGGCTTTCTCTATTGCCGCAAGGGCATACCTCTCAGCAGCCTTATCGAAGGCGGCGCACAGGAGCGCAATAAACGTGCCGGAACAGAAAACCTGCCGGCAATTATGGGCATGGCTGCCGCATTAAAAGAGACAGCCGCCGATATGGATAAGCACAATGCCCACAAAGCTGTTATCCGTGACAGACTTATAGCCGGACTTTCACAGATACCTCACAGCGCCCTTAACGGTGACGCTGCACAGCGTCTTTCAGGAAACGTAAATTTCAGTTTTGAAGGTATTGAGGGTGAATCCCTGCTGATACTGCTTGACCAGCGCGGAATAAGCGCTTCTTCCGGAAGCGCCTGCACATCGGGAGCGCTTGATCCAAGTCATGTTTTGCTTTCAATAGGGCGTATACATGATGTAGCACACGGCTCTCTCAGATTGACGATCGGAGAGGATATCACCGAGGACGAAGCTGACTATATCATCTCAAATGTAAGCGAGGTCGTAGCATATCTGAGGAGCTTCTCTCCCGTATGGCGTGACCTTATGACCGGAAAAAGAGAATTTATTTTATAAAGAGGAGGACTAATCATGGCACTTTACAGCGAAAAGGTTATGGATCATTTCATGCACCCGAGAAACGTAGGTATAATCGAGGATGCAGACGGCATAGGCGAGGTAGGCAACGCAAAATGCGGCGACATTATGAAAATGTACCTTAAAATCGACAACGATGTTATCACAGACGTTAAGTTTGAAACATTCGGCTGCGCAAGCGCGATAGCTTCAAGCTCAATGGCGACCGAGCTTATCAAAGGACAGAAGGTGGAAGACGCACTGGCTCTGACAAACAAGGCCGTTGCCGAGGCTCTTGACGGTCTGCCGGATTATAAAATGCACTGCTCTGTCTTGGCTGAGGAGGCTATACAGTCGGCTATCGAAGATTATCAGAAAAAAAGTAAAGAAAAAAATTAATTTTTTATCATTTACCCATTGACATAATAGGTGATTAGTGGTATTATATAGCTGTTGAAAGAAAAGACGACAGGTTTTCATTAGAAGCCTGAAAAAAGAAGGGAGTTTTTATTATGCTTAACACTAACATAACAAAGCAGAATAATATGTGGTGTTGTCGAATGCTTTACTCCCGGGCATATAATATGGTCGGGGCATCCGGCGGGTGTGCCATGCTCCGTTTTTCAGAACGATGTTGCTGATACATTAGTTTTGTATACCATCTTGCCCGGGAGCTGTTCATGACCCGGGCAATTCTTTTGCATAAATACGTATAAATACTATTTTATTGATTTGAAAGGACGATAATAATGAGTTATAAATTTGAAACACTTCAGCTTCATGTTGGTCAGGAGCAGCCTGATCCCGCCACAGATTCCAGAGCAGTACCGATCTATCAGACAACCTCATACGTTTTCCGCAACAGTCAGCACGCCGCTGACCGCTTCGGTCTTGCAGATGCAGGCAACATATACGGCAGACTTACCAATTCCACTCAGGATGTTCTCGAAAAGAGACTCGCAGCCCTCGAAGGAGGAAGCGCCGCTCTTGCTCTTGCATCGGGCGCCGCAGCTATAACCTATACTATTGAAGCTCTTGCCGCAAACGGCGGTCATATCGTAGCACAAAAGACGATCTATGGCGGAAGCTACAATCTTCTTTCTCACACTCTGCCGCAGCTTGGCATTAGCACCACATTTGTAGATGCACATAACCTTGCCGAAGTCGAAGCTGCTATTCAGGAAAACACAAGAGCAATATATCTTGAGACCCTGGGCAACCCAAACAGCGATATTCCCGACATTGACGCTATCTCAGAGCTTGCCCATAAACACGGCCTGCCTGTAGTAGTAGACAACACCTTCGGCACCCCCTATCTGATACGTCCTATCGAACACGGTGCTGATATCGTGGTGCACTCCGCAACAAAATTCATCGGCGGTCACGGTACAACACTTGGCGGCATTATCGTAGAGTCCGGCAAGTTCAACTGGAAGGCAAGCGGAAAGTATCCTGATATTGCCGACCCGAACCCAAGCTATCACGGCGTTTCATTCTATGATGCTGTCGGCCCTGCTGCTTTCGTCACATATATAAGGGCAATACTTCTTCGTGACACCGGCGCAGCGATCTCTCCGTTTAATGCATTCCTGCTGCTTCAGGGCGTTGAAACTCTTTCGCTCCGTCTTGACAGACACGCTGAAAACACCAAAAAGGTTATTGAGTACCTCAGCAATAACCCTCTTGTTGAAAAGGTAAACCATCCCTCACTTCCAGACCATCCCGACCACAAGCTTTATAAGCGTTACTTCCCCAACGGAGGCGGCTCTATATTCACCTTCAATATCAAGGGCGGCAAAGAGCAGGCATGGAAATTCATTGACAATCTGAAGCTCTTCTCTCTGCTTGCGAACGTAGCCGATGTCAAGAGCCTTGTTATCCACCCCGCATCGACCACACATTCACAGCTCTCAGCAGAGGAGCTCAATGAGCAGGGAATTTTCGAGAACACTATACGTCTTTCCATCGGCACCGAGCATATAGATGATATTATAGAAGACCTTGACAATGCATTCAAGGCAATAAATTGATCAGGAGGAAATCACCATGTCTGAAATTTTCAAAGGAACATTAGGTCTTATCGGAAACACACCTCTTGTCGAGGTAACAAACATCGAAAAAGCACTTGAACTTGAAGCCACTGTACTTGCAAAGCTTGAATACTTCAATCCCGCCGGCAGCGTCAAAGACAGGATCGCCAAAGCCATGATAGAGGACGCCGAAGCAAAGGGACTTATCCGTGAGGGTACAACTCTTATCGAGCCCACATCCGGCAACACAGGCATCGGTCTTGCAGCTATAGCGGCCGCAAAGGGCTACAGGCTCATCATCACAATGCCTGAGACCATGAGCGTTGAAAGAAGAAACATTCTGAAATTTTACGGCGCCGAGCTTGTGCTCACTGACGGCGCAAAGGGCATGAAGGGTGCTATCGCAAAGGCTCAGGAGCTTTCAGAAGAGATAGAGAACAGCTTCGTACCCGGACAGTTTGTAAACCCTGCAAATCCTGCCATTCATAAGGCAACCACCGGTCCTGAGATCTGGAACGCAACAGACGGCAAGGTAGATATATTTATTGCAGGCGTAGGCACCGGCGGTACAATAACCGGCGTCGGTGAATACCTCAAGGAACAGAATCCCGATATAAAGATAGTTGCAGTTGAACCCGCAGATTCTCCTGTGCTTTCAAAGGGCACTCCCGGACCGCACAAGATCCAGGGCATCGGCGCAGGCTTTGTACCCGATGTACTGAATACCGCCGTTTATGACGAGGTATTCCCTGTAGAGAACGAGTCCGCCTTCGAGACTTCAAAGCTTCTTGCAAAGACCGAAGGCGTATCAGTCGGCATTTCCTCCGGTGCAGCTTTGTTTGCAGCTATTTCTCTTGCAAAGCGTCCCGAAAACAAGGGCAAGACCATAGTTGCACTTCTGCCCGACAGCGGCGACAGATATTATTCTACTGCGCTTTTCACTGAATAACACCCGCTTATTATATTCCTTCATATACGCTCCGATCAGCCACGGAGCGTATTTTTTTTGCGCCGAATTGGGAGCGGCCGCTTGCCGCCGGTGCTTTGCAAAAACTTTCTTTTACAGACGCCGGCTCACTCACTCTTGCGGCATTGACTAAGGTATGTGTTGAACAGGCAGCGAATTAAGACCGGAATATTTTCACTTGAAAGTCCAACTGACGAATTGATTTACATGAATATAACAAAACAAGACTTGTATTTCTGCTAAAATTATCATATACTAAATATATCAAATCAAAGAAAGGATGCTTAACATGAGTGAACTCGCTATCACAAAAAGCAATTTCAAAACCGAAGTAACTGAATCCGACCGTACCGTACTGCTTGATTTCTGGGCTCCTTGGTGTGGTCCCTGCCGTATGCAAGGCCCCGTCCTTGCAAGCTTTGCCGATATGCACCCTGAGATAAAAGTAGGCAAGGTTAATGTTGATGAGGAACAGGAGCTTGCCATGAACTTCCGTGTAATGAGCATACCTATGCTTGCAGTGTTCAAAAACGGCAAGCTTGTAAATCAGACTATCGGTCTGCAATCCATTGAAGGACTCGAAAATCTTATCAAATAACATCTGCTCCGTATCTGCAAATCCCCTGTATCCGATGCTGAAAAAAGGCACACCTACCGAATCAATCGGAAAGTGTGCCTTTATCAGTATCCGGATATAAGCCGATCAGTTCTCGGCTATAACCTCACGATACATATTTATATATTCGGTTGCAGAACGTGTCCAGCTGTTGTCACAGCGCATAGCACGCTTGACAAGTATCTCCCAGCCGTCACGCTGCCAATATCCGGCTATCGCCCTGCGTATGCAGGCAAGCATATCCATTGCATCGTAATTGCGGAAGGTAAAGCCGTTGCCGTCACCTGTTCCGCTGTCCTGAATGGAATCACGCAGACCGCCGACCTCTCTTACAATAGGTATCGTACCATAGCGAAGAGCGATCATCTGTGAAAGTCCGCAAGGCTCCGCCTTTGAAGGCATAAGGAACATATCTGCGCCCGCATAAATCTTGCGCGACAGTTCGGGGATAAATCCATGACAAGCACAAAGTCTGCCCGGATATCTGTCCTGCATAGAGCGGAAAAAGCTTTCATATTCCCAATCGCCCGAACCAAGAATAACAAACTGCACATACTCCTCACGCATGAGCTGATCAAGCGCAAACTTGACCAGATCAAGCCCCTTGTGAGCAACAAGCCTTGTTACCATAGCTATGATCGGTACCTCGGGATTCTGTTCAAGGCTAAGGCGTTCCTGAAGCTTCTGCTTGTTTACGGCCTTGCCTGAAATATCATCAGCGGTATAGTGCTCGTAAAGCTGTATATCCGTTGCCGGATTGTAAGAAGTATTGTCTATACCGTTCAGTATGCCTCTTATCTTCCATGCCCTTGCATTAAGTATCGGGTCAAGCCCGTGAGAGAACCACGGATCCCTTATCTCCCAGGAATAGCTCGGGCTTACCGTTGTAACGCGGTTAGCCGTTTCGATCGCACCCTTCATGTAGTTGATGCAGCCATCCCAGTCAAGCACCGATCTTCCCTGCGGCGGAATACCCACGACCTCCTCATACAGCTCCGGACCATACTGACCCTGATACTGTATATTGTGGATAGTAAATATCGTCTTTATGCCCGAATACCACTCGTTATGGCAATAGAACAGATTGTAATAAACCGGCACAAGAGCTGTCTGCCAATCGTTGCAGTGGATTATATCGGGTTTGAAATCTATATAGGGCAGCATTTCAAGAGCAGCCCTTGAGAAAAATGCAAATCTCTCTGCATCATCATAGTGACCATAAAGCCCCTGACGCTTGAAGTAATATTCATTGTCAAGGAAATAATAGATCACGCCGTTGTATCTTGTCTCAAAAATGCCGCAGTACTGTCTTCTCCATGACACCGGCACCGAAAAGCTCGTAACGAACCTGAGATTGTCCTTCAACGGCTGAGGGATATCTTCATAATAAGGCATTACGATACGGCAGCCTATAAGACGCTGGCGCAGTGCGTGAGGCAATGCGCCCGAAACGTCAGCAAGTCCGCCCGATGCCGCAAACGGCTGAGCCTCACTGGTTACAAACAAACACTTCATTTACATTCCTCCCACAGCGCAGATACGGCAGGCTGCCGCACGGGCAGCAAGCCTGTATCCATCGATTCTGCTTTTCATCCTAACTGCACAGGCAAACCGGCTCCATCATATCAGACAACGCTGAGCTTGCCTATATATACAGGATAAGAGGGCTGACCTGCAAGTGTCTTGCCGTCTCTGATAATAACATCCTTATCAACAACAACATAACACATATTGCAGTTGTCGCCGACTCTGGTATCCTGCATGATAACACAGTTGGATACCTTTGTGCCCTTGCCGATATGAACGCCCTTGAAGAGCACGCAGTTATCTACCTCACCCTCGATCGTGCAGCCGCTGCCGATAAGAGAGTTGGAGACCTTTGAGCCAAGACCGAACTTTGTGGGCATATCGTCGCGGATCTTTGTATAGATCGGACGTGCGCCGTTGAAGAGATCATCACGGACCTCTTTGCTCTTAAGGCTCATATTTGCAGTAAAGTATTCAGCCATAGTTGTAATAACAGGAGCAAAGCCCTTGAACTCATAGCCGTAAACATTAAGCTCCTTGTACTCAGCCTGAATAATGTCACGCTTGAAGCTCATTGTGTTCTTGCCTATGCACTTCTTTACAAGCTCCATGAGAAGCTCACGCTTGATGAGCATCATGTTCATATAGAAGCTGCAGCTGCCTGTGATGGACGGAGCTACAAGAACATCGTTTACTCTGCCCTTTGCATCGAACGAAAGAACAGTAGGCTCCTGAAGCTTTGCCGGAAGAACATCTCTCTTATATATGAGTGTAATGTCTGCATTGTTTTCAAGATGCTTCTCAAAAACATCCTGATAATCAATGTTGCAGATAACATCACAATCGGAGATCATAACATATTCCTCAGTAGAATTCTTAAGGAAAGGCATGATCGCATTGAAGGTCTTTACGCGGTTTGAATAATCCGAAGGATCCATAAAAGGAGGAAGGATGAACAGACCGTTGCGCTGTCTTGAAAGATCCCAGGCTTTGCCTGCGCCAAGGTGGTCAATAAGCGACTGATAGTTGTTCTTTGCGATAACGCCGACTTTATTGATACCTGAATTGACCATATTTGAAAGCGGGAAGTCGATCAGACGATATCTTCCGCCAAAGGGTACGGCACCCATCGTGCGAAGCTCTGTAAGCTGACTGATGAGGTTCTCGTGCAGATTAGAGAAGATAATTCCCATTACATTATTTCCACGCATTATCATTCAACCCCCTCTATATCTTTTGCGACCATTTCCTTCGGTGCGATCTTAGCGCCTGCGCCGATCTTGTGGTTATCGCCTATTACAGCGATGCCCCACTTATCCTTATCCTCAATGTCTTCGGGACGAGCGCCTACAACAGCGTTCTTGCCGATGACTGTATTTTCTGATACGATAGCATACTGAACTACTGCGCCCTCTTCGATAACGCAGCCGGGCATGATGATAGAATCCTGAACAACTGCGCCGGGCTTTACAACAACATTTGAGAACAGTACGGAGAACTCGATAGAGCCTGCGATATCACAGCCGTCAGCTATCATTGAATTCTGTACAGAAGCTCCCTCTGCGATATACTGCGGAGGAACGACAGGATTTCTTGAATAGATCTTCCATGTATCGTCATTAAGGTCAAGAGGAATGTTAGGATCAAGAAGATCCATATTTGCTTCCCAAAGGCTGTCGATAGTTCCGACATCCTTCCAGTAGCCCTGGAACTGATAAGCAAACATTCTCTGGCCGTCATTGAGCATCTTGGGGAGAACATCCTTACCAAAGTCATGCTCTGTATCCTCAGCCTCTTCGTCCTCGATGAGGTACTTTCTGAGCTTATCCCAGCTGAATACATAGATACCCATAGAAGCGTTTGTGCTCTTCGGGTGCTTTGGCTTCTCCTCAAACTCATAGATAGAGCCGTCAGGATTTGTATTGAGTATGCCGAAGCGTGAAGCCTCCTCAAGCGGAACATCAATAACTGCGATAGTACAGTCAGCCTTGTTCTCCTTATGGAAAGCGATCATCTTTGAGTAATCCATCTTGTAGATATGGTCACCGGAAAGGATAACTACATAGTCCGGGCTATATCTGTCGATGTAGTTGATATTCTGATAGATAGCGTTTGCTGTGCCCTTATACCAGTCTGTTCCCTTTATCTGCTGATAGGGAGAAAGGATGCGGACACCGCTGTTCATGCTGTCAAGATCCCAGGGCTGACCGCTGCCGATATACTCGTTGAGCACCAGCGGCTGATACTGTGTCAGCACACCTACTGCCTCAATACCTGAATTAACACAGTTTGAAAGCGGAAAGTCGATTATACGGTATTTGCCGCCGAATGGTACGGCAGGTTTTGCAAGCTTCTGTGTAAGAACACCCAGTCTGCTTCCCTGACCGCCTGCAAGCAGCATGGCAACTACTTCTTGCTTTGGATACATGGTTATTTTCCTCCTTTTATGTTATAAGAATTTTTTGTTTATTTTTGACCAGCATCATTCGGAAACCTCTTCCGACTTTTTTGCTGATTTTCTTGTTCTCTTGGGCTTTGCTTCTGCTTCAGCGCCAGCCTCTTCAGCCTTGGCAGCCTTTTTCCTGGCAGGCTTATTTTCTGCTTCAAGCTTGCGGGGCTTTCTCTTCGGCTTTTTGCGTGTACACTTGAAGTACATTACCGAAAGCGGCGGCAGTGTCAGTGAGACAGACTGCTCCAGACCGTGCATCGGGATATCATCAGATACGATAGCAGTACCGTTGGATATTCCGCAGCCGCCGAACTCTGACCATTCGGTGTTCATTACCTCGCAGTAGGTGCCGGCAAAGGGTACGCCTATACGATAATTCTCTCTGAGCACCGGCTGGAAGTTGCAGACGATTATAAGCTCGTTGCCGCTCTTGTCTATTCTGCGGAAGCTTATGCAGCTCTGGGTATAGTCATCGTTTGATATCCACTGGAAGCCCTCCCAAGTGAAATCGACCTCCCACATCGGGCTGTTTTCAATATAGAAATGGTTAAGTGTGCTTACGAATCTCTTCATATTCTGATGTGCCGGATATTCAAGCAGCATCCAGTCAAGCTCACGGTAGTAATCCCACTCCTTGAACTGACCGAACTCGGTACCCATAAAGGTAAGCTTCTTGCCGGGATGAGCCATCATATAAGCAAGGAAGGTCCTCTCTCCTGCGAACTTCATCTCATAGTTGCCGGGCATCTTGTTGATAAGAGAAGCCTTGCCGTAAACGACCTCATCGTGAGATATAGGAAGTATGAAATTCTCGGAGAAAGCATAGAAGAATGAGAAGGTAAGGTTATCATGGTTAAAGGGACGATAAAGCGGGTCAAGCGACGAATAGTGGAGCATATCATTCATCCAGCCCATGTTCCACTTATAGTTGAAGCCAAGACCGCCCATATATGTAGGACGTGATACCATTGACCATGAGGTAGATTCCTCAGCGATCATAAGCACCTCAGGGAAGTAGCGGAAAGCAGCCTCATTGAGCCTCTGAAGGAATGCAACAGCCTCAAGATTGTCCTTGCCGCCGAACTTATTCGGTACCCATTCTCCGTCACGTCTGCTGTAGTCGAGATAGAGCATTGAAGCAACAGCATCCACACGGATACCGTCAACATGATAATAGTCAAGCCAGAATATGGCACTTGAAATAAGGAAGCTTACTACCTCGTTTCTGCCGTAGTCAAATACGAGTGTGCCCCAGTCCTTATGCTCACCCTTTCGCCAGTCTGCATATTCATAGCAGGGCGTACCGTCAAAGCGTGCAAGACCATGAGCATCTCTCGGGAAATGAGCCGGAACCCAGTCTATAATTACAGAGATACCTGCCTGATGACATCTGTCAACGAAGCTCATAAAGTCATGCGGGCTTCCGTATCTGGATGTTACGGCATAGTAGCCTGTTACCTGATAGCCCCACGAAGCATCGAAGGGATATTCTGTGATCGGCATAAGCTCAACGTGCGTATATCCCATCTCCTGCAGATACGGGATAAGCTCATCTGCAAGCTTGCCGTATGAGAAGCAGTTGCCGTCCTTATACTTTCTCCATGAACCCGCATGGATCTCATAGATATTCATAGGATTGCTGTAGGACTCATGCTCACGCTTATACTGCTTCCAATCCTGATCGTGCCACTCGTAGCCGTCGATGTCAACATATACAGATGCAGTATTCGGACGGGTCTCATAATGGTATGCGTAAGGATCCGACTTCATCACACAGCTGCCGTCATAGGTTTCGATACTGTACTTGTACATCGTGTAGGAATCCGTCAGATAAGGTATGAAGGTTTCCCAGCAGCCACCGTCAGAAATACGGTGCATCCAGTTCCTGGTTCTGTCCCAGTCGTTAAATCCGCCTACTACTGACACCGATTTGGCATTCGGCGCCCACGTTCTGAACATAATGCCTTCCGTACCGTCTATGTTGAGCTTATGTGCTCCCATAAACCTGTATGCATGATAGTTTTCACCGCTGTGAAACAATTCAAGCTCGGTGCGGCCATCGTTTTCGGGACCAATCTGCATATATAACACTCCTTTGTGCCAAAGCTTCTATTTACATACATATATAATAGCTTAAATTTGGATAAATTTCAAGTACTTTTGAAGTACTTTTTATTAAAAATGTTAAATATTTTTTCTGTGATTCCCATTATATCCAAAGTTTTCCATTATCTGAGTGTTCTGTACGCCTTTTTATCCTCGGAATAATCAATAATACTAATTCCTGATAAAAAGCAGACTTAGGTTTGCGAGGATGATTTTCGCAAGACGCGGCGGAGGACGCAGAAATCCTGACGGATTCCGAGAACGACAACAAAGTATTGCGGAAATCAGACCGCAAAAATTGTCTGCTTTTTGTTAGGTATTAGTATAACATAATATTCATGTGGTATCTTACTGCAAAAGCCCGCATCCGGCAGATATTACAAACATAATTTTTCAACAAAAAAAGAAAGCCTTTCTTCATCAAAAAGGCTTTCCCTGTCAAATGCATAAAACAAAATCAAACATTAAATCTGAAAAGAACAATATCTCCGTCCTTCATTACATAATCCTTGCCCTCAGAGCGCACAAGTCCCTTTTCCTTAGCCGCAGCCATAGAGCCGCAGCTCATAAGATCGTCAAATGCAACTACCTCTGCACGGATAAAGCCGCGCTCAAAGTCGGTGTGTATCTTTCCTGCTGCCTGCGGCGCCTTGGTACCCTTCTTTATCGTCCAGGCTCTTACCTCGGGCTTGCCGGCGGTAAGGTAAGAGATGAGACCCAACAGATCGTAGCAGGCGTTTATAAGTCTGTCCAGACCGGACTGCTCCAGACCCATCTCAGAGAGGAAAAGCTCCTTCTCCTCCGGCTCCATGCCGGATATCTCGGCCTCGATCTCTGCGCATATCGGCAGCACACCTGCGTGTTCTTCGGTCGCGATCTCCTTCACGACAGCAAAATAAGGGTTGCCGTCTGCACTGCCGTCCTTGAAGTCGGTATCGCTGAGGTTAGCGGCATATATAACAGGCTTGTTAGTCAGCAGCGACACTGTAGAAAGCAGCTCGGCCTCCTCGGGCGTACAGTCAACCGAACGTGCAGGCCTGCCTTCGCTGAGAGCCTCCTTTACACGGTTGAAAAACTCAAGCTCCGCCTGATACTTCTTGTCGCCTTTAAGCAGCTTTGAGGTCTTGTCTATCCTTCTGTCAAGTATTTCCATATCGGAAAGAATAAGCTCAAGATTGATAGTTTCAATATCCCTCTTCGGGTCAATGCTGCCCTCAACATGAACGATATCATCATTTTCAAAGCAGCGCACCACATGAACTACCGCATCGACCTCACGGATATTTGCAAGGAATTTATTGCCAAGACCTTCACCCTTTGAAGCTCCCTTTACAAGTCCTGCGATGTCAACGAACTCTATCGTAGCGGGAGTATATTTTTCAGGGTCATACATTTCTGCAAGCTTGTCAAGTCTCGGGTCGGGCACAGCAACAACGCCGACATTCGGCTCTATAGTACAAAACGGGTAGTTTGCAGACTGAGCACCTGCATTTGTTATAGCATTGAACAATGTGCTCTTTCCCACATTCGGCAGACCTACTATTCCTAATTTCATTTTGCTTCATTCTCCTTTTTTTCGGGCTTGCTTTCATCATCAGCTTCGGGAGCTTTTTCGTCCTCTTTTGCAGAGTCCTTGTCAGCCTCAGCTTTATCCTCGGCTTTGTCCTCAGCCTTATCCTCAGCCTTGTTCTCCTGAACATTTTCAGCCTCGGTCACGCTTTCAGATGCAGCCTCGCCTTCGTCTGTTTCCGTATCGTCATCAGCCAAAGCATCCGCTTCTGATGCGGGAGCTTTCAGCGTCTTTTGTGCAATATTCAGCATATCGCGTATCAGGAAGAACGCATAAACACAAAGGAACGCATCACCCAGAATAGCCATGATATTTGTCAATGTGGGCAAAACTATCTGAGTATCCACGTTTGCGACCTGCTCCGCTCCGTTAAACATCTTGATAAAGAGGTCTGTGCATACGATAAGCCCCATCATAATGAATACAGATCCATAGACGGGAGTTCTTCTGACTGCAAGCTTGTTGTTTATGCCTGCAAAATACATTGCCTGATAATACAGGAACATCATCAGGAATGCGATCTCGACTATATCAAACAGCTCGACCGCTTTGAGGGACTTTGTGGTGTAGTCGATAAACAGGCTGACAAAACGCACACAGCTCCATATCGGCACGATAAGAGCGACCACAGGTATTTTTTTCATGGCATTGCTTCCCGTAAAGGAAATGCACGATTCATACAAAAGAACAAATCCCGCCGCAACAGCAAAAATGTTTTCCACCAGATTAACGCCGTTCCATGCAAGGAGCTGCACCACCGCACCGCCTATGATCATTATCGACGCCAGAAATCCGAATACACCGCAAATCGTATTCTTTGGCGGCTCGGAAACAAAATCCTTCTTCCTGTCTGCAACAGAAAGAACAAAGCCTATTACAAAAAGCAGTATGAACGCACAGGCTGTTATCGTATTGCACACATTGGAGCTGAGGAAAAATCCGCTGCCGTAGACGTTAAAGACGGTATCGCATATCTTTACGATAAAGCCTGCAAGTGTCAGCACAACTGCCGGAATAAACAATTTCTTCAATTTCATTGTCCGCACTCCTTTATTATTTTCTTTCGCTTATGGGCACATACTTCTTTGAGCTTACCATAGCACGATATGCCGGACGGATTATCCTTCCGCCATAAGTGACTTCTTCTATCCTGTGAGCACACCAGCCTGCTATTCTGGATATTGCAAAGATAGGCGTAAACAGGTCGCTCGGTATACCAAGCATATCATAAACAAAGCCGGAATAGAAATCCACATTTGCGCATATCACCTTGCTGCTGCCCTTGACATTCATAAGCACAGAAGGCGTAAGCTTTTCCACGGTCTTATACAATTCGTATTCCTTGGTCATTTTCTTTTCGTGCGCAAGCTTCTCGGCAGTTTGCTTCAGAATGACTGCTCTCGGGTCGGAAAGCGTATATACAGCATGACCAAAGCCATAGATAAGACCGGTACCGTCACATTTTTCCTTTCTGACGATAGCCGCAAGATAATTATATATTTCTTCCTCATCGCTCCAGTCGCTGACTTCGCTTTTGAGCTCCTCCATCATCTTGCGCACACGCAGATTTGCGCCGCCGTGACGAGGGCCTTTGAGCGCGCCTATCGCCGCAGAGACCGTTGCATAGGTATCTGTTCCCGAAGAAGAGAGCACCCTTGCCGCAAAGGTAGAGTTATTGCCGCCGCCGTGCTCTGCATGGAGTATCATGCACAGATCAAGCAGCTTGGCCTCCGTGTCTGTAAAGTGCATATCCGGCCTGAGCGCCCTGAGTATGGATTCACTGGTAGAAAGCCTGAGATCGACCGGATGAAAAAACATACTTTCCTTATCAAACGCTCTTTTCTTCACCTGATAAGCATAGGTCATTATGGTAGGCAGGCAGGCAAGAAGCGTTATTGACTGACGCATGATATTCTCAAGTGAAGTATCGTCAGGGTTATCATCAAAGGAATACAGCGCAAGCACAGACCTCGATATCTTGTTCATAATATCCTTTGAAGGAGATTTCATTATCATGTCTTCAACGAAGTTATCCGGCAGCTCTCTCAGCTTGCCGAGAGTATCCTTAAACTTTGCAAGCTGATCCTCTGTCGGCAGCGAACCGAAAAGCAGCAGCCACGACACCTCTTCATATCCGAAACGATTCTCGTTTATGCAGGCCCTGATAATATCCTTAACATCCACACCGCGATAGGTAAGCTTGCCCTCATCGGGCACCTTGACACCGTCGTCCATCATAAAGCCGTGAACATTGCATATATTTGTCAGTCCGGCCATTACTCCGGTACCGTCCGGATTTCTCAGACCTCTTTTTACTCCGTATGTCAGATAATCCTTTGCATTAAAGCCGTTGTGCCTTCTGTATTCATCGCAAAGATCTTTCAGTCTGTCACTGACAGACTCCATATCATTTATCATTCCTTATTCCTCATTTCCTGTTACTAAGGTAACATAATTATTGGGGTTAAAATCATACTCACGTATAATTTTACATCTTTTTATTTCTCCTGTCAATGATTATACTGCCCGCATCTGCGGAAATCCATTTTGTGTTGGCAATTTACACGATGGAAACCCTTTTCCGGAGGAAAAATCCGGAAAGCTGCCGATCTCTTTATTGCCTTTATTGAAGTTTTGTGATGCCGCCTGATGTAAAATCTTGAAAATTGATTTACCGACCGGGAATATTTCATTCATTCCCTGCATAGTTATTACGGAATATCTACGGGAGGAAAAAACATGAAAAGAAAAGTTATCTACTGCATCACCGCATTTCTGATAATGGCACTGCTGCCATTGATGTCCGTCGGCAGTATCAGCGAAGAAATGACCGCAGCTTCTGTACATCTTACCGCCGGCGAAAGCAAAACAGAAAACGATACAGCCGCAAAACAATCTCCGGATAGATCCGACAGAGCCGATGCAGAACCTGCATCACCGGATAAACAGCCGCACGAAAAACGGGGCTTCAAAATTCTTGACACATCATGCGGAAAGGTCGTCACCGTAGACGAAAAAGAATTCTGCTGCGGTGCTCTCGGATATGAAATGGCGCCGCTTTATGAGATCGAAGCACTGAAAGCACAATGCACTGCCTGCTATACGCATTTTTGTATGCTGCGCGAAAAGCAGCAGAATGATCCCGATCCGGAGCTGAAAGGCGCTGATCTCAGCGCCGATCTGTCAAAAAATCAGATCTGGCTAAGTGACGATGCAATGAAGAAAAAATGGGGCAATTTATATGAACGCTCACGTGAGCGGATAAACAAAGCGGTTGACGAATGCTTCGGGAAAGTCCTTTGTGATGATAAGGGCGGCCTTATTGATGCAGCATATTTTGCACTGTCCTCCGGCAATACCGAAAATTCAAAGGATATTTTCGGCTTTGACAGTCCCTATCTGCGCTCGGTACCAAGCCCGTTTGATCTGAAAGCACCCGATCAGATAAGCAAAAAGACAGTAAGCAGGGATGATCTTCTTGCGGCTCTGAAAGCGCTCAACAAGGAAATGAAGCTACCCGAAAAAGCAGACGGACGAACAGGCACTCCCGAAAGAACTAATGCCGGAAGCGTCCTGAAGATCAGAATAGGTTCATGCGAATTTACCGGAGCAGAGATACGCGAAGCCTTTGGCCTGAGGAGCTCAAACTTTGACGTGACCGACAACGGCGACAGCTTTGAATTTACTGTAAGAGGATACGGTCACGGCGTAGGCATGAGCCAATACGGAGCCAACTCTCTTGCGCAGCAGGGCTCCGACTATAAAGAAATACTTCGCCACTATTACGGCGATGCTCATATCACGGATTACTGACACTGCAAAGCACCGTCTTGCTATAATACTAATACCTAACAAAAAGCAGAAAATTTTTGCGGTCTGGAATTAGTATAACACAGCATTCCGGCATAGAGCGCCTGTCGTGTGACCTCAGCAAATGTAAAAGGCACATTACCTTCCGATAATGTGCCCTGTGGAAGCATTACTTTTTGTCAGCCTTCTGCTTTGCTGATCTCTTCTTCATCTCTACTACGAAAACAGCAGTGAAGAGAAGAACTACTGCAAGAACCGCACCAAGAACGATAAGAGTCTTTGCAAAATCGTTATCTGTTGTTTTGCTCATCTTGATCTCACCGGACTTGACGTCTGCAACACCTGCAAGAGCATTGTCCGAAACGGTAGCTGTTTTGAGGATAAGCTGCTCGCCGACATGATTTGATTCTCTCTGTGTTTCTGTCTTGATAGCCTCAACAGTCTTAACGTCTGCGATACCTGTTACGTCAAGGCCAAAATCCTTCTGGAAGCTTTCAACAGAAGCAACAACTGCCTTGCTGTATACGCCTGATGTCTTGCCGTCATAGTATTTGAGTGATGCAAGTCTTGACTGAAGCTGTGCAACGTCCTCGCCTGAGAAGCCGTACTTCATTACTGCAAAATCTGTGGGCTTGACAGCCTTGTCAGAATATAATACTTCAAGCTGTTCAGCAGTGAGCTTGTCGTCCTCAGCAAGCCCTGCTGTCTTCTGATAAATCTTTACTGCTTCAAGTGTTGCATCGTCAAACTTGCCTGTTACGATGCCTGAAAGATATCTGAGCTCAATAAGTCTCTTCTGGAGCTTTTCGATAAGAGCGCCGCTCTCACCATATACTGCACAGCCTGCGTTGGGGTTCTCCTTTGCCTTGTCGCTGAAAAGTCTGAGCTGTGTTTCAGGATCAGCTGCGCCTGTGGCCTGAAGCTCGTTGTTCTTCTGGAACTGCTTTACAGCGCTTGCTGTAAGCTCGCCATAGAAGCCTGTGATCTCATCGTAGTAATACTTGAGCTCTGCAAGTCTCTCCTGAAGAGATGTTACAGAAAGCTCTGAACCGTCATCAAATGAACCCTGCTCAAGAAGGTTAAAGTCATTCTTTGCCTTGTCGGACTTAAGCACCTTAAAGGTCTTTGCTGTTACGATGCCTGTAACCTCAAGGTCGTTCATATTCTGGAAAACCATAACGGCGTTTACGGTCTCTTCGCCGTAGTAGCCTGTTGCTTTCTTGGGAAGATAACCCAGCTCATAAAGTCTGGTCTGGATAGCTGTAACGGTCTTGCTGTCATCTGTGTCCTCATAATCGTACTCAGCTATAACAGCGTTTTCCTCGGCCTTCTTTCTTTCTTCCTCAGCCTTTATTCTTGCCTCTTCTTCAGCCTTTTTCTTAGCTTCTGCCTCGGCCTTCTTTCTTGCCTCTTCAGCCTTCTTCTTGGCTTCCTCTTCGGCCTTCTTTCTTGCCTCTTCCTCAGCCTTCTTCTTGGCTTCCTCTTCGGCCTTCTTTCTTGCCTCTTCCTCAGCCTTCTTCTTAGCTTCCTCTTCGGCCTTCTTCCTTGCTTCCTCTTCCTGCTGCTTTCTCAGCGCCTCAGCTTCTTCCTGCTGTCTTCTTTCTTCTTCAAGCCTTGACTGCTCTGCATAGTAATCATAGTAGTCGTATTCGCCGTCATCGTTGTCATCGTTATTGTAGCTGTAGTTATCATCATCGTCATCATCGTAGCCGTAATAATAATTATCAGATGAACCGTGATCTGAGATGTAGGAATAATCCGTTGCCTCATAGCTTGTTGAGGGAGGATTGATATTTGAAACGCCTGCTGCATCGAAATAATATGTAACGCCGTCAAGAGTTCTTGATGTGCTTACAATGTACTGGCCGTTCTCATAGTAGAAGGATTCACCGTCAAGGAGCACCCAGCCGTTCTGAGGATAGGAAACGCCTGCGACCTTGAACCACTCGACCCAGTTCCTTGTGTAAACATTGTGGCGTACAACGCCTGAATATTCATCTCTTGCATCTATTGCAATGCCTGAACCGATATATACACCCACGTGACCCGGGCTGTGAAGACCGAGACCGTGGATATTCGGAACTCCGCTGCTCACGTAACCCCACTCATAGGAAGAACCGAGCATATCGACTCTGCTTCCGCCTACTCCGTTATATGTATAGATCATACCTGAGCAATCTACATAACCGTATGATGTACCGCCCCAGACATACTGCCATCCCTCTCTGTAAGCTCTGAGGCAGTGTGCCGCAAGGCCGACGTTTGTTGAAGTTTCTGCGGATGCGATAGGCGCACCCGTTATAAGCATCAGTGCGGCTATCATCATTGTAAGCACCAATGCAAGGGTCTTTTTGACGAATCTTTTGGTCATATAATTGTTACCCCTTTCAAATTCTTTTGCTTTTCAAAGAATCGAATACATTCTCTAATTACATCCCGATTATCTCGTTAACAGAAATTTAACTAATTGATTTCATTCGGTGTCAATCTTGTAACTTTTCTATATCATACCATTTAGCTTGTCAAAAATCAAGTCTTTTTCTTGTATAAAACAGCGAAAAATGAATATTCGGCATTTTGCACAAAAGGTTTGCGGGTCTTGGAATATGTTCTACTTCCGGAAAATCCTATACATATAATTAATAATTGCACTGTGTCGCAAATTGTGGTATTATAAGGTTTGGAGCGGGAAAATACCCTATTATCCCGCAGAAAATGCCCGAAACCGGCTTTGCCTGACAAAAAATTCAGGGCATTTACATCAGGCATACAGCCGTTTGGCAGCCGCAGCGCAGCGGCATAAACTTAATCAGACAGCTTTTGGAGAGTGATATCATGCAGAAAAAGCGCATCGCAGTCATTTTCGGCGGAAAATCCTCAGAGCATGAGGTTTCAAGAGTCTCCGCAACATACGTAATAAACACTATCCCCCGTGAAAAGTATGAAGTGTTCACCATCGGGATCACCAAGCAGGGAAGATGGCTACTCTATTCCGGAGATACATCGGCTATTGCCGACGGCAGCTGGGAAAAGCATCCCGATAACAGGACGGCATTTATCGCGCCGGCTCCGTCTCTTTCGGGTATGGTCGTTATTTATCCCGACCGCACCGAGATCGTCGGGCTTGACGTTATCTTCCCGGTGCTCCACGGCAAAAACGGCGAGGACGGCACAATACAGGGAATATTTGAAATGTCCGGCATTCCCTATGTCGGCTGCGGAGTTCTTGCTTCGGCCGCCTGCATGGACAAGGCTGTTACAAATATATTGTTAGAAAAATTCGGCATCGACCAGGCAAGATTCACCTGGTTCTACTCTTACGAATACAAGGATGCTCCCGATGAGATCATCGGGCGTGTTGAAAAAGAGCTTGGCAGCTATCCGCTTTTTGTCAAGCCCGCAAATGCCGGTTCATCTGTCGGCATAAGCAAGGCGCACAACAGGGACGAGCTTGTCAGGGCTATAGAGACCGCTTCCCGTGAGGATCAGAAGATAGTAGTTGAAGAAAGCATCGAGGGCGCCGAAGTGGAATGCGCAGTACTTGGCAACGAAAAGCCTTTTGCTTCTGTTCCCGGACAGATCGCACCGGCAAGCGAATTCTATGATTACGATGCAAAATACAACAACTCAGCATCTCAGCTCTACATTCCCGCAAAGGTAAGCGAGGAAGTCATGCAGAAGGTAAGGGATACGGCTGTCAAAGCATATACAAGTATAGGCTGCACAGGACTTTCAAGAGTGGATTTCTTTGTAACAAAGGAAGGACGTGTGCTCCTCAACGAGATAAACACTCTGCCCGGCTTCACATCTATAAGTATGTATCCGAAGCTCATGGCAGCAAGCGGTATAGAGGGCGAAAAGCTCATAGAGGAGCTTATAAAATATGCCTTTGAAAGGAACGGTAAGGATGTCTGATAATGCAATAGGTATTTTTGACTCCGGTTTAGGCGGACTTACTGCCGTCAAGGAGCTTATAAAGGTACTTCCGCACGAAAATATCATCTACTTCGGCGATACCGCACGTGTTCCCTACGGCAACAAAAGCAGACGCACTATCATACGTTATGCCGAGCAGGACGCAGATTTCCTGCTTTCACGCGGAGTAAAAATGATAATCGCAGCCTGCGGCACCGTCAGCTCCGTTGCCGTCAACCTCAAGGACGAGCTGCCTGTGCCTTTTACCGGAGTAGTCGCTCCCACTGCGCTTGCCGCCGCCAATGCTACAAAAAGCGGCCGGATAGGCGTTATCGGCACCTCGGCTACAGTAAACAGCGGCTCCTACAAAAACGCTCTGCTCCGTCTGGACAGCAGCTTTTCCGTATTTCAGCAGGATTGTCCGCTTTTTGTGTCGCTGGTCGAAAACAGCTTTATCTCACCCGACGATGACATTGTAAAATTGGTTGTCGAAAGATACCTGCACAGCCTTAAAGAGCAGCATATAGACACGCTCATTCTGGGCTGCACCCACTTCCCGATAATCGCAGAAGCTATTTCCGATTATCTTGAAGGCAAGGTAACTCTTATTGATTCGGGCCGCGAGACTGCGCTTTTTGCCGCCGGGATTTTAGAGGAGCACAAGCTTCTCAACCGCAGCACAGAGCCGGGCGCCTGCCGCTATTATGTAAGCGATACCGTTGAGGATTTCCGCCGCACGGCAGAGATATTCCTCGGAAAGAATGTAGGCAGCGAGGTATCTCACATAAATCTTGAACACGCTTTTGTACACTGATAAAACAACGATAATATCAGAGAGGAAAGAAGGAAATGGAAGAGAACTATATTCTGTCGGTCACGGGCAAACAGATCGTTGAGGATCATGCCGACAAAATAGAGCTGAAAACAATGGCTTCATACGTTACCAAAAACGGAAGCCGCTACATAACCTACAAGGAATACGATACGCAGAACCCCGAAAAGAAATACCGCACGACCGTAAAGGTAGGAGAGGACGGCACTGTAACTGTAATGAAGGGCGGCTTCGAAAGCAACAGCCTCATACTTGAAAAGGGCGTCCGCCACAAGTGCGAATACGTTACAAGCTTCGGGGCAATTTCACTGGGAGTATATACAGAAAGCATCAGAGCAGAGCTTGACGATAAGGGCGGAGAGTTAGAGGTGCACTATTCAATAGATGTGCAGTCTGAGCTTGCAAGCAAAAACGAGCTGTTTCTGAAGATCGAGGAGGCAAACAAAGATGTCAACGGCGAATAAAACAGTAAGCAGCCTCAGAGAGGCTATAATCAGCGCAGTAAAAGCAGCTCAGGCAGAGGGTATGCTGCCCGAAGCAGAGCTGCCGGAATTTACAATAGAAACACCTGCCGACCGCAGCCACGGAGATCTGGCTACAAATGCGGCAATGGTGTCCGCAAGGGCATTCCGCTCTGCACCGAGAAAGATCGCAGAAACGATCATGCAAAAGCTTGTACTTGACGGCACGGGTCTTGAACGCTGTGAGATAGCAGGCCCCGGATTTATGAATTTCTTCTTCTCAAAGAAATACTACACCGATGTGCTCAGGGAAATAGCCGCCGAAGGAGAAAACTACGGACGTTCAAATCACGGCGAGGGCAAAAGGGTACTTGTTGAATTCGTTTCGGCTAACCCCACCGGCCCTATGCACGTCGGCAATGCAAGAGGCGGCGCTCTGGGCGATACGCTTTCGAGCGTTCTTGAAGCAGCAGGCTATGATGTATCAAGAGAGTTTTACATCAACGATGCAGGCAATCAGATAGAAAAATTTGCCACCTCACTTGAGGTGCGCTACCTGCAGCTTTATAAAGACGGCATTGAGATGCCCGAGGACGCATATCACGGTCAGGATATAACCGACCATGCAAAGGCCTTTTCTGAAATATACGGCGATAAATACGCTGACGCCGACAGCACCGAGAGAAGAAAAGCTCTCGTTGACTTTGCTCTGCCTAAAAATATAGACGGACTGGAGCGCGACCTGCTCAAATACCGCATCAGATACGACAGGTGGTTCAGGGAAAGCACGCTCCACAAGAGCGGCGCTGTAGCAGACGTAGTAAAGCAGCTCACCGAAAAGGGACACACCTATGAGCAGGACGGCGCAGTCTGGTTCAAGGCTTCCGAGTTCGGCGCAGACAAGGATTTCGTTCTTGTGCGCTCAAACGGTCTGCCCACCTATGTTGTGCCCGATATCGCCTACCACTATGACAAGCTTGTGACAAGAGGCTTCGACAAGGCCATCGACGTACTCGGCGCCGATCACCACGGCTATGTTCCAAGGCTTAAAGCCGCTCTCACCGCTTTAGGCGTGGACGCTTCAAGGCTTGACGTTGTTCTTATGCAGATGGTATTCCTTGTCAAGGACGGCGAGAGAGTCAAGCTTTCAAAGAGAAGCGGCAAGGCTATCACTCTGGTAACTCTGCTTGACGAGATACCGATAGATGCAGCAAGATTTTTCTTTAATCTCAGAGAGGCAAACACGCCCTTTGAGTTTGACCTTGACCTTGCTATTGACAATTCCTCCCAGAATCCTGTATATTATGTACAGTATGCTCATGCGCGTATCTGCAACATACTCAAAACACTTGCCGCAGACGGTATTGAACCAAGAGAATGCAGCGATGAGGAGCTTGCTCTGCTTACTGCTCCCGAAGAGATAGAGCTTATCAACAAGCTTTCAGCACTTTCTGATGAGATAATAGCCGCTGCAAAGGACTATGATCCTTCAAGAATAACGCGCTACGTTTATGATACGGCAACACTTTTCCACAAGTTCTATAATGCCTGCCGTGTAAAGAACGACAATGAGGCTCTCATGCAGGCACGTCTTGAGCTGTGTGTTGCTGTAAAGACCGTTATAGCAAACATTCTCAGAATGTTCAAGATCACTGCGCCCGATTCAATGTGATCATCAAATCATTACTGCTTGGTTAGGAGAAAAGATAAAATGGAGTTTTCGTTTGAGCTTCCTATGATAATGGACGGCACCGGATCCTGCGATGACCTTACCGGAGATGACCCGGACAGCGTCTGTTGCGAAAATGCAGTTCTTAACGACCCCGGAATACTTCTTCTCAAAAAGAAAAACGCCGCAGCCTGCGGTGCTGACGCACTGCTCTCACCTACCGGCGGCATTATGCACACAAGGCTTGAAGACCTCGGCTATGACGAGTCATTCATAAGATTCAACGAAGAGCTGACTCATAAGACCGCAGAATGTGCCGGAGGGCTGCCTGTAGGCGGAGTAGTCTATGAAAATATACGCCCTAAAGAGGAATACGGCAAAAACGTCTTTGAAAGCGCCTATTTTGACCATCTGGAAAAAATAACCGTCCTGAAAGACGCCGGCGTCTCCTTCATACTTCTGGACGGCTTCGACAAGCTATGGGATATGAGGGCAGGCGTGCTTGCAGCAAGAGCCGCCGATATGCCAGTATTTGTACTTATCCGTGTGGACGATGAAGGCAAGACCGAAAGCGATACTGATTATATCGCCGCTCTTATAACGCTTCAGGCTCTCGGCGCCGATGCATTCGGCATAGAATGTCTTTCCGGCGCCGCCGACACTGCAAGGCTCATAAAAAAAGCCTTTCCTCATGCCGATATCCCGCTTATTGCCGCTGTAGATATTTCGGCCTGTACAAATGAGGAGCTTTCGGAGCTTGCGGAAGAAGGCGTGTCTGTTTATATCGACCTTTCCTCTCAGCACGACACTAAGAAACTCAGCATGATAAAGGCTTCCGGTTCAGCATATAATGAAGCTGCCGAAAAAGACGACTATGCAGCAGCTATTTTCCGTGAAGCGTTTTTCCTGCCGGAAAATTTAGAGCTTTCCGAGCCGCTGAAATGCGGCTACAGTATGTCCGATGACATTATCGACCTTGACGATTCTCAGGCAAATGCGATCTATATACTGCTGGATTCTACCGATGACGCTGCAAGCATTGCCGCCAATGCCGATATGTCATATCTTCCGTTTGTAGTACACACCAACGACCCGACTACTCTTGAAGCCGCTTTGCGGTACTATCAGGGCAGACTGATCGTTGACAAGCAGTGCGATATACCGGAGGATGAGTTTTGGGCACTTACGAGTAAATACGGCGCTATAATCTATTAATGCCGCTGTGCGGCTGAATATCATACATAAAGGAGGTTTTTCAGGATGTTCAAAAACAGACCGTTTCTCCTTGCTTCGCTGATCTTCGGCGAACTTGGCTTTATTATGCTTGTGCTTACAGTCATTTCGTTCTTTTGCGGCAATAGTCTGATCTCAGGCGCAATATGTACAATGCTTCATCTTGAGGACGAGGCATTCACTGACGCAACAATGGCTCAGATCGCGGTAGTTCTTTTCCTGCCGGCATTTATCTTTGCATACCGTTCATTTGCCGACAACGAAAATGAGTCCGCTGCCGTTCCCGCTCCCGCATATACAGGCAATGTGAGAACAAATGTTTTTGCAGTACAGGCAGCTGCTCCTGTTGAAACAGAGCCTTCAGCAGGCGATGCAGAGAACACGGCCGAGACAGACAATGCCGTTTCCGCAGATGATACAGCTAACGATGATACTTAATGATCTGTCAAATAAAGGCACACAGAAAGACCGATGAAGCACATACCCGCGTTTCATCGGTCTTTTTATATGCATAACGACAAAAAA
>CADCKR010000018.1 GCA_902802105.1 uncultured Ruminococcus sp. | reverse complement strand
CGCAAACCTAAGGCAACACCGCACAAAGACCGCCTAACGGCTTAGCACCACATCTGCTGCGCCCGAAGGAAGTGCCCTTGGGGTACACTTTTTCCGTCATCTTACACAGAAATTTCTCGACATACGTCAGTATGCCTTCAAAATTTCTGTGCAATCTGACAAAAAAATTGACGGCGCATCTGCGGCACTATCTTTGTGCGGTATTGCCCTAAGTCTGCTTTTTATCAGGAATTAGTATGAAACTGTCATACAGTGCGGCGCAGACGCTTGATAAGCACCCAGATCTCGTGTACTACGAGAGGCGCAAGCGAGAGAGCAAGTACAAACAGCCACATATCCCATGTCATCATGCAAGTGCCGAAAAGCGCCATAAGGAAGGGGACCTCGGTAACAACGACCTGTCCGACTATTCCGAAAGCAAAGGCAAGTATCATTATCTTATTGTCAAGATGATTGAAGCGGAAGATGGAGCGGTCGGTATCACGCATTCCGATAGCATGGAAAAGCTCTGATACAGCAAGAGTGCAAAATGCAAGTGTCTGTGAACGTGTGAGGACATCCTTATCATTATAAGCATTGAACAGGCCTTCAAAGCTGAATCCTGTGCCGCTTGATATCATATTGCTGATCGGCGTGAAGAGGAAAGCCATAAGCGTCACAAGTGCGATCACAACGCTGTAGATGCCCACCTTTGCATAACCGCCGCCGGCAAAGATGGATTCGCCGTTTTTGCGCGGACGCTTGCTCATTACATCCGAAGATGAGTTGGGGTCAACGCCGAGAGCAAAGCAGGGGAGAGAGTCTGTAAGCAGGTTTATCCAGAGAATGTGCACGGCCTGCAGGGGAGCGGCAAGACCTGCAACTATTGCGGCAAACATTACAAGTATCTCACTGACATTTGATGAAAGAGCAAAAAGTATCGACTTCTTTACATTCTCATAAATGTTGCGGCCTTCCTTAACGGCCTTTTCAATAGTGGTGAACTTGTCGTCCTGGAGCACGATGTCAGCGGCGCCCTTTGCAACGTCAGTGCCGGTTATGCCCATTGCAACGCCTACATCGGCGGCTTTGAGCGAAGGAGCATCGTTTACGCCGTCGCCGGTCATACTTGCGATGTTTCCGTTAGCCTGAATAGCCTTTACGATCTTGACTTTGTGCTCAGGCGATACACGGGCAAAGATCGAAAGACCGGGCGCACGCTTTTTCAGCTCCTCATCGGTCAGTTCGTCGAGCTCATGTCCCATGATGCACTCAGAGGGATTTTCTGCAATGCCAAGCTTTCTTGCTATAGCAAGAGCAGTATCCTTATGGTCGCCGGTTATCATAACTGTCTTTATGCCGGCCTTCTTGAATGTCTTGATAGAATTGACGACCTCCGGTCTTTCAGGGTCGATCATGCCTATCATGCCTATGTATGTAAGGTTCTGCTCGATAGCTTCCTTGTTGTCATTCCGTATTGCAAGTGAAAGCACACGGAGAGCATCGTTTGACATTTCGGACATGGTTTTGTTTATGAGCGCAACATCGCCGGCGTCAATTTCCCTGACCTTGCCGTTTATCATAATATGGGTGCAGCGTGAAAGCAGCTCATCAGTTGAACCTTTGGTATAAGAAATGCATTTCCCGTCAGAAAGAGAATGAACGGTAGTCATCAGCTTTCGGTCGGAATCAAAGGCTTTTTCGTTTATTCTCGGCGTAACCTTCTCGGCGTCGGATTTCTCAATGCCGTAGCGCTTAGCAAAGGCGACAAGAGCTGTTTCGGTCGGGTCGCCGACCTCGGTTCCGTCAGACGCGATGCTTGCATCATTGCAGAGCATAAAGCCGTTAAGCAAGATGCTGTGAGCGTTTTTATCAAGAGTGTCAAGGTCTATGTAATTGCCGTTTTCAAAAGCTTTTACAACGGTCATTTTGTTCTGAGTGAGTGTGCCGGTCTTATCGGAACAGACATAGCTCACCGCGCCAAGCGTTTCAACGGCGGGCATATTCTTGACTATGGCGTTTACCTTTGCCATCCTCTGCATTCCGAGAGCAAGCACGATCGTAACGATAGTCGGGATACCCTCCGGAATAGCTGCAACTGCGAGTGAAACTGCTGTTTCAAGCAGCGGAAGTATCTCTCGTCCCTGCAAAAGACCGATACCGAAAACGATAGCGCATATAACGATAACGCCGATGCCAAGCACCTTGCTGAGGCCGTCCATGCCTTTTTGCAGAGGAGAGGGCTTGTCCTTTTCCTTGCCTACCATGTCAGCGATCTTGCCGATCTCCGTATCCATGCCGGTGCGGGCAACTTCACCGACTCCGCGTCCGTAAGTGACGATAGTAGTCATATACGCAAGGTCAAGCCTGTCACCGATGCCTGTTTTTTCGTTCGGTACGAACTTTTCATCCTTTTCAACTGCAACGGATTCACCTGTCAGGGCTTTTTCGTCTATCATAAGACGCGCTGTTTCGAGCAGCTTCAGGTCGGCCGGAACCTGCTTTCCTGCTTCAAGCAGTACGATATCGCCCACAACAAGCTCTTCGGAGGAAATTTCCTTTGTTTCTCCGTCACGTATGACCGTCGCTTTTAGTACAGACATTTTTTTCAGTGCGTCAAGCGCTTTCTGGGCCTTGCCCTCCTGAACCACGCCAATGATAGCATTGGCAATGACTATGACAAGCATTATTATAGCTTCGCCGTAGTCCTGCAGGATGATAGAGATGATGATTGCTGCCGCCAGAATAGCGTTTGTGAAATTGAGGATCTGTTCAAGGAACATTCTCAGCACCGTTTTGGGCTTTTCTTCCCTCAGACAGTTCCGCCCGTTTTTGGAAAGCCGTTCATCGGCTTCCTTTTGAGTCAGTCCTTTGTAATTTTGCATCGTCCTACTCCTTTATTTTGTTTTTTTGCAGCCGCTTATGTTGCCGTTTCAGATAAAAGCTGCCATTATCTGTAATATATTTTATTATATATTTACGGGAAAATCAATAACATAAATATACTTATTATGGTACTGAAAATCACATTTTTTCGCCTGTGAAAATATATCATAGAGTAACGATGAGTCTCATCCACTTGCCGTATTCACTCTGAGCAGTTATTTTTCCTCCGTGAGCCTCTACGCTTGCCTTAGCTATGGCAAGCCCCAGACCGTAGCCGCCGCTCTTGCTGTTCCGCGCTTCATCACGGCGATAAAACCGCTCGAATATCTTGTTGAGCTGATCCTTCGGCACACCCTCTCCGGTGTTGTAGATCTCAATTATCCTTTTATTTGCGTGTGAATACAGTCTTGCGGATATTTTGCCCTTTTCATCGGAATACTTTATTGCGTTGTCAATGAGTATAGTCAGAATATGCTTTATGGAGCTTTCATCACCCTTATACATAAGGTCGGGCTCGGCTTCGACCTCAAAGGTCTTTCCCATCTCATAGACCTTGCTTTCAAAAGGAAGCGTTGTTTGCAGGAATGTATCGCTGAGGTTGAATTCCGACATTATAAGCTTGTGACCTGTCTTGTCGTCAAGCCTTGCAAGGCACAGAAGCTCGTTGACAAGCTCGTTCATTCTCACTGTTTCCGATTTTATGTAGCTTACCCACTTGTTTTCGCCTGTCTGGGCTTCAAGCACATCTGTGTTGGCGCTTATCACGGCTAACGGAGTTTTCAGCTCATGGCTTGCGTTCGAGATAAAGGACTTCTGCTTGTCAAGGGTCTCCTTTACAGGCCGCACGAGCCAGAAGGAAAGCAGGACTGACAAAAAGAAGAAGATCACAATAGTCAAAAGTCCGATTATGGATGTGGCGAAGAGCAGGTTTTCCTCAGTCTGCTGAATATGCCTGATATCCATGAATACGATTATTTTTCCGTAATACTTGTTCTGTATATAGTATGCATATCTGCCCATTTCTCCGAAGGTTTTTCCTGTCGAAAGCGCCTCGGTCGCATAATTGATGATATCATCCTGCTGAACGACTATATCTCTTGTAAGCACGATGCTTCTTACGTTATAGAAGTGGTCGATCTGAACGGAAAAGCAGTCGGAAACGCCGTTTTTCTGATTTTTATACGGGTCTATGCTGTCATAATCATCAGGCGGGAAACCGTCAAGATCGGCTATTCTTTTGATCTCCGCTTCTATCTGCGTCTGATTGCCTGCTCTTTCCATGATGTTTACTGCCGCCATAATTCCAAAGACAGCAAAGGTGAGTATCAGTGTTATAACTACAACTATCTTTATTCTGAGTTTTCTTATCATTTTGCACCGTCCAGACAGTAGCCGATACCTCTCCTTGTCTTTATCTGCACTGCCGAATGCAGCATGACAAGCTTTTTCCGCAGAAATGAGATATACACCTCTACATTGTTGTATTCGCTTTCGTCATCAGTTCCCCATATTTTTTTGACAAACTGCTCCTTTGTGGTGATCTGCCCTGCATTGGAGATAAGCAGCTCCATCATCTGAAATTCCTTTCGTCCGAGTATCACCGAATTCCTTCCGCAGATAAGCTCGCCCTTTTTCATCTCTAAGGTAATGTCACCGTATTTCGGGTTTATATCGGGAACGATGCCCCTGCGTCTTGTCATGGCTCTTATTCTTGCCAGAAGCTCACCCATAGAGAACGGCTTTGTCAGATAATCGTCAGCCCCGCAGTCAAGTCCCTTTATTTTGTCGTCAGTTTCGGAACGCGCGGTAAGCAGCAGCACCGGTGTTTCGTTCTCCTTTACCCTGAGATACGACAGCACGTCAAGCCCATTCATTCTTGGCAGCATGATATCCAGCAGTATGCAGTCATATTTCCCTTCCATAGCAAGCTCCAGCCCGCTTATGCCGTCATTGGCGGTATCTGTTTCGTAGCCCTCTCTTTTCAGTATCGCGCTTACGGCGTCTGCAAGCCCGACCTCATCTTCAACTATCAATATTCTCATGGTTTACCTCTCTTTCTTATATTAGCTTTTGCCGCTTGCGGCTGATCGTTATGAAATTTCCCTATGCTTTGATTATATTACATTTTACCTGTGTAAAGCAATACTTCATTGAAAAATCACCCGGAAATTGATCTTGCGCCGGCAAATTACACTGGGGACCCCCTTCCTAAAACCGCTGAATTTGATATGTTTGAGACCAAAATACTACACAAAATTATCCTCTGTTGTAATTTTGTGATACTGCCTGCTGTAAATTTTAAAAATTGATTTCCGTAGAAAGATCATAGCGGTATAACATTGATCTTCTGTCTTTTTGCAAAGCTTCTTTTACAAACGCTGATTTAATGTTCTGAGCGGCACGAGCTAATACTAATTCCTGATAAAAAGCAAAAATTGTCTGCTTTTTGTTAGGTATTAGTATAAGGCATGAGCAAGACAAGCAGCTTAAACCGCAGTAAAATCCTGAAAATTGATTTCCATGAAAAAATTCCCTCGCGGCAGAAAAAAATCTTGCCGTGAGGGGAAATTATTTACACGAAGAAACAGGTATTACTTCTTCTTTTTCTTTTTGTTTGAGCCGTTCTTGTGTGCGGGAGCTGTCTTAGGAGCAGCAGCCTTGGGAGCTTCTGCCTTTACAGCGGGCTCGGCCTTTGCCTCAGCCTTGGGAGCTTCTGCCTTTACAGCGGGCTCGACCTTTGCCTCAGTCTTGGGAGCTTCTTCCTTTACAGCGGGCTCGGCCTTTACCTCAGCCTTGGGAGCTTCTTCCTTTACAGCGGGCTCAGCCTTTACCTCAGCCTTGGGAGCTTCTTCCTTTACAGCGGGCTCGACCTTTGTCTCAGCCTTGGGAGCTTCTTCCTTTACAGCGGACTCAGCCTTTACCTCAGCCTTGGGAACTTCTTCCTTTACAGCAGGCTCGGCCTTTGTCTCAGCCTTGGGAGCTTCTTCCTTTACAGCGGACTCAGCCTTTACCTCAGCCTTGGGAGCTTCTTCCTTTACAGCGGGCTCGGCCTTTACCTCAGCCTTGGGAGCTTCTTCCTTTACAGCGGGCTCGGCCTTTACCTCAGCCTTGGGAGCTTCTGCCTTTACAGCAGGCTCGGCATTTGCCTCAGCCTTGGGAACTTCTTCCTTTACAGCGGGCTCGGCCTTTGCCTTAGCCTTGGAAGCTTCTTCCTTTACAGCGGGCTCAGCCTTTGCCTTAGCCTTGGGAGCTTCTGCCTTTGCAGCAGCCTTTACTGCAAGCTCAGTTTTTGCAGCGGTCTTTGCAAGTGTCTTTGGAGCAGCCTTCTTGACGTATGTTTCCAGACCCTCGCAGTCCTCAAGGAAAGGCTTGAGCTTATTGTAGATCTTATCAACGCCGCCCTCACTGTCGCTTTCGATGTTAAGCGGCATGATGGGATCGTGCACGCTGAGTCTGAGCAGGAACCAGCCGTCACCGTTGTTCTTGTCAAATGAGACCCTGATGCCCTCGTGGTTGTCGTTGGCGACCTTGAAGTCCTTTTGTTTTGCCGAATAAGCTGTAAGCTCCTTGATGACCTTCTCGCCGTATGTGCGGAAGTCCTTCTCGGTGATCTTTATCCTGATCTCCTTGCTCTCGACAGGCTCTTTCAGGTCAGCAATAAGGTTTTCAAGCTTTTTGCCCTCCATGCGGAGCTGAGCAAGCTTGATGATTATTCTTGTGATAAGGTAAGCGCCGTCATCAAGGAAGTAGTTTTCCTTCATAGCTGCATGGCCGGATGTTTCAATAGCAAGAGAGCAGCGTACCTTGTTCTTGTTCTGTCTGATAGCTTCATCAATAACATTCTTGTAGCCCCTCTTGAATCTGAGGTGCTTGCCTTTGAGCTTCTTCTCGATGAACTCATTGAGACCTGTTGAGGTTATGGAGTCTGTAACTACAAGCTCTCCGGGGTTGTTTTCAAGAACGATAGCAGCAGCAAGAGCTACAAGACGGTTGCGGTTGATCTCCTTGCCCTGAGAATCAACAGCGCCGCAGCGGTCAACGTCTGTGTCGAAGATTATGCCGAAATCAGCACCGAAGGCCTTTACAGCCTCGCATACAGAAGCCATTGCCTTTGCATCCTCAGGGTTCGGGATGTGGTTCGGGAATGTACCGTCCGGCTCGAGAAACTGACTTCCTCTTACGTCTGCGCCGAGTGCTTCAAGAACATCTGCTGCATAGAAGCCGCCGACACCGTTTCCGGCATCAACAACAAACCTGAATCCTTTCAGCGGATGATGGTAGTCGTTTTTGTCGTTTACCTGCTCCTTGATGAGTTCACGCAGATTGCCTGCATAGTATCTCATGTATTCGTTTTCTGTAACAGTGCCGCCGCAGCAGTACTCAGGCTTGTCCTCGTTCTGAGCGTGTTCGAGGATAGCGGTGATGTCAGCACCCTCAAGTCCGCCCTCACGGGTGAAGAATTTAAGACCGTTTTTATAGTAGGGATGATGGCTTGCGGTGATCTGTACAGCGCCGTCGCAGCCAAGCTCTACTGTTGTCATAAACATTGCAGGTGTTGAACAGAGTGAGCAGTCGATAACTGACACGCCGGCTCTGATAAGTGTTTCCTTTGTGACCTTTGCGATCTGCGGGCCTGAAATTCTTGAATCTCTGCCTACAGAAACTGTCAGTTCGTCAGCAGGCTTGCCTGTTTTGTCAGAAAGCCAGAGAATAAAGCCGTTTACCATTGAGTTAACTGTGTCGTCTGTGAGGTTGACATCATAGCCCGCGCCGTCTACAGCCACGCCTCTGATGTCTGTGCCGCTTTTGAGTACGCTCCAGAATTCATTTAACATAGTTGATCTCTCCTTTAATATATGTAAATTTGGGAAACGCAATATCAGGGCATCAGGATCTTTCAGCCTGAAAGAATCACTTGATACCGTTGTCGAAGGCGTATATATTTTTTGTACGCACCAATCTTGCGGGAACATCATTTATAGTGATCACCAACTCATCGCCGTCAAATGAATAATCAAGGGAATTGTTTATCGCAGAACCGTCAGCCTGCACGAGGTTGAAAACACAGGTGCCGTCCTTGGCAGCATAGCAGCCCTTGTATATAATGTCACGGTAGGTTATCTGATAGGTGCCGTCAGCATTGAACGCAAAGGTGTTGTCGTAGTTGGAATCACTGCTGCGCTCGAACCAGATGCCGATAAGCTTTTCATCAGTTGCACCGTCAAGGGGGGTGTATTTCGTTTCGTATGAATCGCTATAGTTGAGCGTATATATATAGTACCTTTTGCCGTTTTCTTCTATATGATCTGCCGCATCCTTTTTAGAGGTGCTTTCATCATCGCTGAGATCATCCGGCCTGAATACCATGCCGCTGAGGTCTGTAAGATGCAGCCTGCGGCCCGTGATCGAATTTCCGCTGAGATCATAGTAAAAATTAGAGTTGATAAAGGGCTGTCCGAAGCTTGTATATGATGCCGAAAGCTTTGAACGTCCGTTATCTGCGCTGTTGGTGGTGTAGGAGCCTTTATAAATGGTGCCGCCGCTTTGAAGATAACAGGTGCCGTCATTTTCAAAGCTCATAGTCACTGCACAATCCTTGTCAGAAGCGGTAAAATTCAGTGTCCAGCTGCCTTTGAGCGACTTGTTGAAGAATATGCTCCAGCAGGTAAAGAACAGTATCGCTGCTAAAAGTATAACAGAAGCAATTATAACAGGTGTCTGTATATATATCCGTTCTTTTGCGGCGGTCGTGTCCGCCGGCTGAACGCTTGTGTTTTTACTGCTGTTTTGTTCGTCGGTGCTGCTGCTGGCGGTTTTGCCTGCATCCGGAAGCTCTTCTCCGGATATGGTCTCGTTTGTGTTCGGTTCAGGGATATTATCCTCTGGCATTTGTTTTCCTCCGTTCAGTGGGTGTGTGCTTGCGGAATAAAGGCCGGCGGCGTTTTAGCACAAAAGGAACGTAAGATGTACTTTATGTAATGTGTCTTGTTTTGTACAAAGCGCCCTGACATAAAAACACCGGTTTCATAGCAAATTATTCCAATAACTATTTTAACTTATTTCAGTCAATTTTACAAGCATAATTATTGTACAATTTTAATATAATTCAAAAGAAAATCTATAAATAATACCAATTTCAAAATCTGCCGATACAAATATACCGGTAATTTTTAAAAAAGAATGAATCGTTCACGGTGCTCGTTCATAATATGGGACTGATTTTTTGCCGGAAAATAATTTTTAAAAATTTGAAAGTTGTTGTTGAAAAAAATGGAAAAATATGATATTATAATGTTAATTGAATGTAATATGACAATAGGGTCGTGTTTCTATCAGGGGGAATAGCTATGGAGATTAAGGAAATTTATAAGAGTTGGCTTGAAAACGCAGGTGAAGACCAGGATCTGATCGAAGAGCTCAAAGCGATGAATGACGATGAGATCTACGAGAGCTTCTATCGTGAACTGAAATTCGGCACCGCCGGCCTGAGAGGCATTATCGGAGCCGGCACAAACAGAATGAATATCTACACAGTAAGGAAGGCGACTCAGGGCCTTGCAAACTTTCTTAACAAGAAGTATGATGCGCCCTCAGTGGCAATATCCTTCGATTCAAGGATCAAGGGCTTCCTTTTTGCCAAGGAAGCAGCCAGAGTTCTTGCGGCAAACGGTGTAAAGGCGTACATCTCAACAGAATTACAGCCTACACCTGTTGTTTCCTATGCCGTAAGAGAGCTGAAGGCAAGCGCCGGCATAATGGTCACAGCGAGCCATAATCCGGCAAAGTACAACGGCTACAAGTGCTACGGCAGTGACGGCTGTCAGATGACGGATGTTAATGCGGGCGCGGTCTATGACGAGATCCAGCAGGTCGATTACTTCAACGGCGACATAAAGCTTGTTGATTTTGAAAAGAGTCTTGAAAACGGCCTTATCGAGTGGATCGGCGATGATCTTTATGAAACATATCTTGACAGGGTAGAGGAGCAGACTATAAATAAGGATATCTGCAGGGGCTCAGACCTTAAAGTCGTTTACACTCCGCTCAACGGTGCAGGCAACAAGCTTGTCAGGAAGATACTTGGCAGGATCGGCGTTGAAAATGTGGTAGTTGTTCCGGAGCAGGAGAATCCTGACGGCAACTTCACCACTTGTCCTTACCCGAACCCGGAGATAAAGGAAGCTCTTGCAGTAGGTCTTAAGCTCTGCGAAAAGGAGCAGGCTGACCTTCTTCTTGCTACCGACCCGGACAGCGACCGTGTAGGCATAGCTGTAAAGACAGCTGACGGTTATCGCCTTATGACAGGCAACGAGACCGGAATAATGCTGCTCAACTATATTCTTTCATGCCGCAAGGCAGCAGGCACTCTGCCGGAAAACCCTGTAGCAGTCAAGACCGTTGTTACCAGCAAGCTGGTTGACAGGGTATGCGAAAAGTACGGATGTGAGCTCAGGGTGGTGCTTACCGGATTCAAGTACATCGGTGAGCAGATACTTCTTCTGGAGCAGAAGAATGAGGAAAACAGATATGTATTCGGCTTTGAAGAGAGCTACGGATATCTTGCAGGCAGCTACGTAAGGGATAAAGACGCAGTAGTTGCTTCGATGCTTATTTGCGAGATGGCTGCTTATTATCGTCAGCAGGGCAAGAGCCTTGATGAGGTCATGACCTCTATATATAAGGAGTATGGTCATTACCTGAACAGGACAGAGAGCTTCGAGTTTGACGGCGCAGCAGGAATGCAGAAGATGAGCAGTATAATGGATCAGCTCAGAAGCGAGCCGCCTGTATCTGTCTATGGCAGCAAGGTCACGGAGCTTGCCGATTATCTCAATTCCTATTGCAGGGATATTCAGAGCGGCGAAACCTATGAGATCAAGCTCCCGAAGTCAAACGTGCTCTCATATTCGCTTGATGACGGAGGAGCAGTTATTGTAAGGCCTTCGGGCACAGAGCCTAAGATAAAGATCTATGCTACATCTGTAGGCACATCAAATGAGGACGCAGCACAAAAGGCGGATATCATTTTTGCTTACATGACAGGCTATATGAGGATCTGATCACAGCATAATAAACCACCGGCACGGTTTTTCCAAAAAGGAAAGGCCGTGCTTTTTTTGATTTATGCAAGGGCGCACATAAGATCCCGGAGCAACATAGTATGTTAATAAAACAGTGAGGTGATAATAATGGATAGGCCTCTTATAATGATGTCGTCTGTAACGAATGCCATGAGAGGCAGAGAAATTCTCAGGAGACACGGGATATCGTCAGAAATAGAGAGAACGCCGCGCGGCAGCGCAAGACAAGGCTGCGGATACAGCCTGTATGTAAAGAAAAACGCTGATGAAGCGGAAAAAATATTGCATGAAAGCGGTACCAGAGTGCTTGGCAGAGCTGAAAGGGGAGTGGGCAGGTGATATATCTTGATAATTCCGCGACAACGTTCCCGAAGCCTCAGAGGGTAAGGGAAACAGCGGCAAATGCTATGATGAATTCTGCAAATCCGGGAAGGAGCGGTCATAGTCTGTCGCTCAGAGCGTCGGAGGAAATATTCAGGGCAAGAAAGACAGCTGCGGCTCTGTTCAATGCGCGCTCCGAGTCTGATGTTGTGTTTACGCTGAACTGCACCGCTGCTATAAATACGGTGCTGAAAGGAATACTCAAAAGCGGTGATAATGTTGTTGTGTCGTCATTGGAGCACAATGCGGTCATGCGTCCGCTTGAAGCAATGAAAAGTTCAGGAATAACATGGACAGAGGCAAGGGTATATCCCCTTGATAATGACAGAACTGTTGATTCATTCAGAAGAAGTATAAATTCCAGGACAAGAATGATAGTATGCACCCATGCGTCAAATGTGTGGGGGATAAAGCTGCCTATAGAAAGGCTTGCCGCTCTTGCACATGAGTACGGGCTGCTTATTGCTGTAGATACAGCCCAGAGTGCGGGCGTTGTGCCTATAGATATTCAGGACAGCAGAGTTGATTTTTTATGCGCGGCAGGTCACAAAGGGCTCTACGGCCCTATGGGTACAGGTATGCTGATAATAAACGGAAGCACTGTTCCTGAACCGCTTTTTGAAGGCGGCACCGGCAGTAATTCTCTGTCGTTTGACCAGCCGGAGGAGCTTCCTGACAGGCTTGAAAGCGGTACTCCGAATGTTTCGGGCATTGCGGGGCTGAGGGCAGGAATGGAATTTGTAATGCAAAACAAGCCGGAAAATATCGCCGGGCATGAGTTCATGCTTATAAAGCGTTTATATAGAGGGCTTTCGGGAATGAAGGGCATAGAACTGTACCTTCCCGAACCGGACCCAAGATATACTGTTCCGATATTGTCATTCAACTTTGAGGGCGCAGACAGTGAAACAGCCGCCTCAATGCTCAACAGGCGCGGCATTGCCGTCAGAGCCGGACTTCATTGCAGCCCGATGGCTCACAAAATGGCAGGCACGCTTGAAAGAGGCGCCGTGAGGATATCTCCTTCCGTATTTACAAGGGCGTCTGACATTGACCGTACACTTTCTGCGATAAGCATGGTCAGAAAAGAGCTTAACTAAAGCTTATCCGGTTTCTTCCGGACGGCTTTATGCAGACCTGATCTCAAATGAGGTCAGGTCATAATTTATATTCTGAATCAGATATATGTAACCTTTTCACCTGTAAGAAATGCTCTTTTGAACAAAAAGTATGAAATATTCAAAAAAAATAGTTGATTAAATTTTGTTCTGTGATAAAATATAATTAGTGTACTATGACACGGAGAGCAATTTTTGAAAAATTTTGTACAGCTGTACGATTTTGTTCATGTTTTATGCATCGGAATTGTCAGAGTATGAAAATTTTTTCGTGTAACTGTCCGGCAAAATTTATTTCCGTGTATACTTATGGAATAATATGTGCTTTGTGTCAGAGCAGAATGAATAATAAAATTTGAATGCTTTACTATACCGTTCAGACCATAAAAACATCGTTAAGAGAAATGGAGGAAGTCGGTTTGTGGGATGCTGTCGTAAATGTGTATAACGCATTTGTATCACTGATGATGACTTTCAGGGCTACCGATGTTCTTGACATCATGGTTGTTTCCTTCATCATCTATAATCTTATAAAAATCGTCAGAGAAACAAGAGCCGAACAGCTTGTAAAGGGTATTCTTGTACTTATCGTTGCGTTTTTTATTTCGGGACTGTTCAACCTTAAAATGCTGAATGCACTGTTCTCGTCATTCTTTCAGTTTTCGGTGCTTGCGGTGCTTATCGTTTTCCAGCCGGAGCTGAGAAGCGCACTTGAACATATCGGACGAAGCAAGATCGCTAAATACTGGAACAACATTTCGGGCAGCAAGAGTACGGATGAGGAAAAAAACAAGCAGATAAGGGCTGTCATAAATTCTGTATCTGAGGCCGCAAACAATTTCCAGCGCTCAAAGACAGGCGCGCTCATCGTTTTTGAAAGACAGACAAGGCTTGGCGACATTATAGATACAGGTACCGTTCTCGATGCTGAACCGTCGGTATCTATCATAGGCAATATTTTCTTCAATAAAGCGCCGCTGCATGACGGTGCAATGATAGTTCGTGAAGGAAAGCTGTATGCGGCCGGCTGTATCCTTCCGCTTACAGCCAACAACAGCTTTGTAAGCTCTGAGCTTGGCACACGACACAGAGCGGCTATCGGCATAAGCGAAAACAGCGATGCGGTCGCAGTCGTAGTTTCAGAGGAAACAGGCAATATCTCTATTGCAGTCAACGGTATTCTCACAAGAGACTACACAAGAGAAACTCTGAATGTTGCGCTTGAAGAACTGCTTGTTCCTCAGAAGAGCGAAAAAACAGAGAGAACGCCTATAGTTTCTGCACCGAAGAAGGGAAAGAAAGATGAACAAGCTAAAAAATAAACTGAGCTTCAAGCTCTTTTATAACGACAAGTTCGTTATGTTTTTTTCAATACTCGTTGCCTTCATTTCGTGGATATATGTGGCGTCCACTACTCAGGAGTCTACTATTTTCACGGTGACGGATATTTCTATAAATCTTTCCGATCTTACTAATGATTTGAGATATTTCGGCGGCACCGATGTTAAAGCAGAAGTAAAGATATCGGGCAATGCGCTTGTTGTTACCAATGTCACCAAGGACGATATTTATGTTACGTCTTCGGATGTCAGCTTTATTACTCAGCCGGGCGAGTATACGGTTGATCTCGTACCAAAAAAGATCGGAGTAAAAACGGATTATCACTTTGAGTCCTCGGTATCGCCGTCAAGCATCAAGGTCTTTGTTGACCGGTATGATGAAGGCAGGGTAATGCAGATCACTGACAAGATAACAGTTAATTCCGTTGCTCCTTCGAGCTATGTTTCGCAGACTGTACTTTCCCGTCAGACTGTTAAAATTTCGGGTGCCGAGTCGATAGTCAACAGCATTGCCGAGGTAAATGCGGAATATACCGTTGACACCATGCTTTCGGACACTACCGTTGTAAAGGCGCCGCTGGTTTTCTATGACAGCTCCGGAAAAAAGATCAGCAGCAAATATATAAACGCCGATATAACCGAGGTGGACGCCACCGTTCAGATACTGTATGTAAAGAATGTGCAGATCATCCCCAAGATAATCAATATCCCAGAGCTGCTTGATCTTGACAGCCGCGTTATACAGGTAGAGCCTTCAAGCATAGAGCTTGCAGTTCCTAAGAATTCAAACATCACCTCTGTATCTACTTCGGCTATTGATTTTTCAAAGGTAACAAAGAAGAACAATGCTTTTGCGGTAAATGTTGAGATACCCTCAGGATGCAAGAATATAAACTCTGTTGAAACGGCTGACGTTACATTTGACACATCCGGAATGACGGAGAAGAATATAACTCTTCAGCAATCCAACTTTGTTATAGAGAACCAGGGGCCCGACCAGACTGCCGCGGTAGCCAACAAGTCGCTTTCGGTGCTTGTTATCGGGCCGAGCCAGAAGATAAATCTGCTGACGTCTGTATCTGTGACAGCAAGGATAGATATGGCGGATAAATCCACACTGACAGAGGGCTATGTTGAGCGGCCTGTAAAAATCGAATTCAAGGATCCGTTTACGCAATGCTGGTCAGAGGGAACCTATACTGTGAATGTGAAGCTGTCGCCTAAGAATACTGCTGCCGAGGTATCTTCATCGGGCTGACAGCGAGTATGACGCAGATAAAAAATATAAGGAGAAAATCCAGAATGACAAAGGTCTATTTTGTAATTCCTTGCTATAACGAGGAAGAGGTATTGAACGAAACTATAAAGCGGCTCAGCGCAAAGCTTGAAAAGCTGATAAAGGACGGAAAAGCGAGCGAAAACAGCCGTATGCTTTTTGTGGACGACGGCAGCAAGGACAAAACATGGAGCATAATTTCCGAAAAGAGCAGCGAGAATAAATATGTAGGCGGAGTGAAGCTTTCAAGGAACAGAGGACATCAGAATGCTCTGCTCAGCGGTCTTATGACGGCAAGAAAGCACGGCTGCGACTGTGTTATCTCTCTTGACGCCGATCTTCAGGACGATATCGAGGTTATTGATGAGTTCATCGAAAAATATAATGAGGGCTGCGAGGTCGTTTACGGCGTGCGCAGCAGCAGGAAGAAGGATACATTCTTCAAGCGCACCACTGCTCAGGGCTACTACAAATTTATGAAAATGCTCGGTGTTGACATTGTGTATAACCATGCGGATTACAGACTTCTCGGCAGCAAGGCGCTCGATGCACTCTCAGAGTACAGAGAGGTAAACCTCTTTCTGCGCGGAATAGTACCGCTTATCGGCTACAGATGCGACTATGTTTATTATGAGCGCAGTGAGCGTTTTGCAGGAGAATCCAAATATCCGCTGAAAAAGATGATACGCTTTGCGATCGACGGCATCACCTCGTTCAGCGTCAAGCCGCTCAAGCTGATTTCTAACCTTGGAATAATAACCTGTGTACTCAGCATAATAGGATTTATCTATGCTCTGATATCCTACTGCATGGGTGTGGCGCAGTCGGGCTGGGCATCAACGATCTGTTCGATATGGTTCATAGGCGGTCTGCAAATGCTTTGCATAGGTATTGTCGGCAGCTATGTGGGCAAGATATACAGTGAGGTAAAGCAAAGACCAAGATACAGAGTAGAAGAGGAAATAGTTCACAAGGAAGAATGAGCGGCTGTTCGTCTGCATAAACATATAATGACAGAGCTTTTTTGAGTGGGCTGAGGAGCAGAGCAGGGAGATGACGGAATGAAATTCGGAGAAACAATACTTGAATACAGGGATGACCTGCTGCACGACCTTGATGAGCTTCTGAGGATAAGGTCTGTGTCTGCAACGGATAAGGAAAGCGCTTCAAGAGCGCTGGAGTTTGTTCTTGACAGAGCCGCACAGATGGGATTCAGGACAAAAAATATCAGCGGTATAGCAGGTCATGCAGAATACGGTGAGGGCGAGGAGTTAGCTGCGGTGCTTGCTCATGTGGACGTTGTGCCCGCAGGAGAGGGATGGAGCAGCGAGCCCTATTGTCTTACAGAGAGGGACGGCAGGTTTTACGGCAGAGGTGTAGTTGACGATAAAGGTCCTGCAATTATTGCGCTTTACTGTCTGAAAGCACTCAAGGATAAAGGAATAAAAACCAAAAGAAGGCTCAGGCTGATAATTGGCGCGGCCGAGGAGATCGGCATGGACGATATGATGATATACTTCCAAAATGAAGAACTGCCCGATATAGCGTTCACGCCTGATTCTGATTACGGTATATGCTGCCGTGAAAAGGGTATCATGCAGATCAAAATATCTTCACAACAGAATGACAGCGCTATGCTTGCAGAACTTCACGGCGGAAGCGCTGTAAACGCCGTTCCTTATAAAGCAAATGCGCTTATCCGCTGCACCGGTCAGGAGGATGAGAGAATAATACGCTTTGCAGACGGTAATAAATGCGGGTTTGATTTTTCACGTACTGCCGGCGGGCTGAACATATCCTTGTCTGGCAAGGCGGCACACGGCAGCATTCCCGACGAGGGGATAAATGCTGTTTCACACCTTATCAGGCTTTTGTCAGAGAGCTCAGGCAGTAAAGAGATCGGCAGCCTTTGCCGTTTTCTTGACAGTGAGATCGGTCTTGAAACTAACGGCGATACTTTAGGGATCGCCTGCTGTGACAATGAGTCGGGCGCATTGACTGTAAACATAGGCGTAGCTGATATTGATAAGTCTGCAAAAGCGTTCATAGACATAAGATATCCTGTTACAAAGGACAGCAGTGCGATCTTTGCGGCAATAAAGCAAAAAGCGCAGCAGTACGGGCTTGATGCAGAGATCATAAACCACGAACTGCCGCTTTCTATGGACGAGGATGCACCTGTGATAGTAATGCTAAGGGATGCATATAAAGCAATAATGGGAGTTGAGCCTAAGATATATTCTACCGGCGGCGGAACCTACGCAAGAATGCTCAGAAATCACGGTGTTGCTTTCGGGCCTGTTTTTGAAGGGGACCCTGCAAAGATACACGATGCAGACGAAGGAATAAGCACCGAAAACTTCTTCCTTCATGCACAGATATGTCTTGAGGCCATGTACAATATGGTCAGATGATCTTTTCTGAGCGTGTCTGATGCACGAAAATCAATTTTTGCCGGGGGGACTTTCAAGTGAAAGTCCCCCCGAAAGCTGAGTTGGAGCTTTTGGAAAAAGGTTTTCCCCCGTGTAATTTGCCGCAGTAAAATTGATTTACCTGCAAAAATCATTAAAGAGATGGCCGTATAAGCTTGTATATAAGGGATACAGGAATAATTGATACCGAAGCTGCGAGCACAAACAGCCACTCGGAGGGGTTCAGGCCGTAGCAGCTGAATATCTCGCCGCCGAAGTAGACCATCACTGTTTGTATCAGTATGATAAGTCCCATTATCACAAAATACATCTTGTTGTCTGTGATGTGTTCAAATACGTTGAGCCTGCTTGTCCTGACGTTGAGCGAGTTGAATACTGATACCAATATAAAAAACGTAAAATAAACTGTCATCAGGTGCGGATAGAATGCCGCACCATTTTTTTCGATACTGTCAAATCTTATTATGTATGAGAGCGGATTGCCGCTCCATAGCTGTGAGGTAAGTATGAACATACTTACGGCAAGTATCCAGAGTGTGGATACACAGATCTGTCCGCGCATGGAACGGCTTACGATATGCTCATTGCGGCGCTTGGGCTTTTCCTTCATGTAGCGGTGAAGCGCAGGCTCTCCGCCAAGCGCAAGAGCGGCAAGGGTGTCCATAACAAGATTTACCCATAATATCTGTGTGATGGAGAGCGGGTTTGCAAGCCCTAAGAGCGGCATTATAAATGACACAAAAACTGCCGAAAGATTTATCGTAAGCTGGAAGGAAATAAACTTCCTGATATTGTTGAATATGGTTCTTCCGTAGAGCACAGCGCGTGATATAGAATTGAAATTGTCGTCAAGAATAACAATGTCGGCGGCTTCCTTGGCCACCTCTGTTCCGCCGCCCATAGCAAAGCCGACGTCAGCCTTTTTGAGAGCAGGAGAATCATTCACGCCGTCGCCTGTCATGCCGGCAACAAGTCCAAGCTCCTGAGAGAGCCGCACAAGCCTTGATTTATCGCTCGGAAGTGCACGTGCGATAACGCTCAGCCTCGGAATTATCTCCTTCACCTGTTCGTCAGACATCTCTGCAAGCTCAGATGATGTGAGCACGACCTGTTCGTCAGTGCTGAGCAGTCCGGAGTCTCTTGCTACTGCGACAGCCGTTTCTTTCCTGTCTCCGGTTATCATAACGACCTGTATGCCTGCATCCGTGACCTCCTTTATTGCCTTTACCGATTCTGCGCGCAGCTCGTCGCGTATGCCCAGCAGACCGATGAGGGTAAGCTTTCCGTCAGGCAGTGCGCCGTCTGATATCATCTTATCCGAAACGGCAACAGCCAGCACACGGACAGCCTTTTCTGCAAGTGCATCAATTTTCTTTTCAAGAGCAGCCCTGTCGAAATCCACCCTGTTTCCGTTTTTGTCAAAGCAGGTATCACAGCGTTCAAGCAGCCTTTCGGGAGCACCCTTTATCAGAGTGAGCTTTTGTTTTCCGCTGACAGACGATGCGCTGTATTTATTTTCAGAACTGAACGGCAGGGAAGAGAGTACGGTGATATTTTCATCTTTGCAGATATCACTGTCAGCCGCGAAGGCGAGCACTGCCCTTTCGGTAGGATTGCCGCCCACGATGACACGTTTGCCCTTGCCGCCGCTTATTACAGCATCGGTGTTGTATCTTAGGGCAATACCCAGCTTTTCTGCAAGCAGAGCTTCTATCCGGTCGAAGGTTTTGCTTTCATTGCCCTGCCCGTCAACAAAGAGAACTGTTTCAAGCTGTCCCTTGGTGATGGTGCCTGTTTTGTCGCTGAAAAGTATGTTCAGGCTTCCTGCGGTTTCAAGGCCTGTGACCTTGCGGACAAGAACATTGTCTTTGAGCATTTTTTTCATGTTCAGAGAGGAAACTATTGCTATCATCAGCGGCAGCCCCTCCGGAACAGCCATAACGATAATAATTACCGCAAACATGACAGCCTGAACGATATCCTTCACAAGATTGATCCACAGATCAGGCGCTGCAAAATATGCCGCTGCACCGCCGTCACGCAGGAAGAGTGCATTTATAATGTATACTATTGCAATAGCCGCGCCGCCGAAATATCCGAATTTGCTGATATCGCCCGCAAGCTTGGAAAGCTTTATCTTGAGCGGTGAGGGTCTGTCCTCCTCCTGTTGTAGCTCACTTGCTATCTTTCCGTATACAGTTCTGTCGCCTACTGTAGTTACCTCCATTACAGCGCTGCCATAGCTTGCTACAGCCCCTCTGAAAATGCTGCTTTCGTCAAGGAAATCAGGCTTTTCGGGTTTGGCGGTTCCTGCACTCTTGACAGCTTCGCGGCTCTCACCGTTGAGTACGGATTGGTCAACGTGTATGCAGCCGTCAATAATAAAACCGTCAGCAGGGATCTTATCGCCGCTTTGCAGCATCACCTTATCGCCTGTAACGATATCGGTTATGGGAAGCTCTTTTCTGGTTCCGTTTCTGTATACCTTGCAGCGTATTACCGAAGCCTCCTCCTGAAGCTTGCGGAAGGCGTTTTCGTTCTTGTGCTCCGAAAGCGTGGATACAAATGTAGCTATCAGCACAGCGGCAGCAATGCCGACTGTCTCGTACCATTCCGTGTCGCCTATGCCAGCAAAATAGTGCAGAAAAACAAAGACAACATTCAAAAGCAGGGCAACACACAGTATCTTTATCATCGGATCCCCGAAGTTGCCGAGAAGCTTATGGAAGAAGCTTTCCTTTTTTTGTTCGGTCAGACTGTTATCTCCGTATTTTTCTCTTGAAAGCCGTACCTCTTCATCTGTGAGCCCTGTGATCTTCTGCATATTGATACCTCCGAAGCTTTTGGGATATAAGTCGGATTTCCTGCGCTCATCTGATACGCTCCGACAAAAATCCGACTGCTGAATACAGGCACCGAGTTTGATCAGTGCTTCCTTAATTTTACGACCTTATTTTACTTGTGTCAATGCAGTGCTGCTTTCATAGCCTGCAAAAAAATCGGTTATTCCCGACTTTTTATGGTGCAGTCATCAACAGAAAACGGCAGTCCCCGATAGAGACTGCCTTGAATTCAGACATTATGTAGCTTGCTGTTATTTTGAGGCTTCTGTCTCATTAACAAGCTTTTTAGCAAGATTTATTACTTCCTTTCTCTGCTTCGGAGTAAGGTTCCTCACCACGAAGAGAAGTTCTACCTCGTACTTTGTTGTAGCGTGTGTACGATACTTCATGGTGTCCTCGTCCTCAGTAAGACTGCCTGAATGGATATCTGCGACTGCATTGTCCAGATCTTCCTCAATACCCTCAAGAAGCTTTGTGTAGCTGATATTGTACACCTTAGCGATCTTGATAAGTGTGTGAATGTCAGGCTTTGTTTTGCCTGTCTCATAGTAGGTATAGGTCGAGCGCTCGATCTTCAAGCGGTCAGCTACCTGCTGCTGAGTAAGACCACATTCATGTCTGTAGAATTTAAGCCAGTAAGATATCATACTATACATAATTATTACCCCCTATAATATATAGATTACCAACCCGCTATTATTATACACTATTTTTAATGATTTGTCACCTGTTTTTTATTGACTTTTTCAAAAATCACGAAATGTTTATATTTTTTGATAAAATATACTCTGCGTTTGTTGATTATTCTCAAAAAGATCAAAAGAAAAACACAAATGTTTAAAATGCGGATATTTTTGATACTCTCAGAATCCGCATAAATAAAAGTAAAATCGAAAAAATCAATAATATTTCCTGATTGTTATATGAGTGAAGCAAATTCATAAGTGTTTGATTATGCGGCTGAATATTTTTGATAATAAGCATAAAAGTGAAGTTGATCAGACACTCAGCTACAATAATCCTCCAAAAGTCTGTCAAGCTCTCTGCGGCTGTATGCAGATATGCCTGTTTTCATAAGCTCACGGTCAGCCTTAGGCAGTTCGCTGATGAATACTCCGGTTATCATCATGGGTTCGTCTTTTCCGGCTTCAAAAACAGCGAGCCTTTTCTGATATTCCTTTATGACATAGCGTTCATTTTTTTGTTCGAGTGAAGCGCTTTCTCCGGTTTCTGAGGTCAGAGTGTCCGCCTTTGTGCGGTATGACGAAGAATTGGCGGTTATCAGTATGCTGATGATAGCCATACAGCCTGTAATGATGATAAGTTTTTTCATATACTCAGCTCCTTTGCATTTATTTTTGGGGAAAATTGAGTAATTATTCATAAATACATGAAATATTTTTTGACAAAATATAGATATTAAAATAACAGTTTAATAATTGAAAAAAAATTATTCCATTTTTTTGATTTTATGGTATAATAGCATAGGTGCTTTGTAAAACAGAGCGGTCTCTGCCAGAATGTGTCGGCAATGTTTCAGCAGGGTCAGGGCCGCAAATAATATTAAAAGCAGGATAGCTATACGCTGAAAGGGAGGTCAAAACCTTGAGAAAGACAGATATCAGCAATTACAATGACGATGCAGATGCAGGCAGATCCTCTGTATCGGTCTTGTCCGTTATCAGGGAATTTTTTGCAACCATAGGCAAGTTGCTGATAACGGGATTTCTTGTTGCACTATTCACAGGACTTGTAGTCGGCGTTTCGGTATTGTTCTATATTATAAATATCGCAAACGAGCCGTCAAATATCGACCTTGCTGATCTGAAGCTGAACGAGACGAGCCATGTTTACGTTCTTAACGAAAAAGGCGAATGGGAGGATTACAGGCAGCTCTACTCTACCGAAAACAGAGTATGGGTAAGCTTCAAGGACATTCCCAAGAAAATGATAGATGCCCAGATCGCCATCGAGGACAAGCGCTTCTATGAACATCCCGGCGTTGACTGGTACAGAACAGGCGGTGCAGTGTTCAGTCTTGCAACAGGTCAGGATGATTTTGGCGGTTCTACGATAACACAGCAGCTCATAAAGAATATCACCAACGACAATGAGGTGAGCATTACAAGAAAGCTGCGTGAGATATTCCGTGCATTGAAGCTTGAAAAGGAATATACAAAGGATGATATCCTTGAAGCATATCTCAATATTGTCAATTACGGCAGCGGTTGCCGCGGAGTCCAGTCTGCGGCAAGGCTCTATTTCAACAAGGATATACAGGACTGCTCGGTGGCCGAATGCGCGGCTATTGCCGGCATAACACAGAACCCCTATGCATTTGATCCGCTTATTTTCCCTGAAAAGAACAAAAAGCGCCGTGACATAGTCATTGACGAGATGTTCGATCAGGAAATGATAACTCCTGAGGAATATGCACAGGCAAAGCAGGATTCCGAGAACATGAAGTTCATCGGTTATGAGATCGAGGAAGAAGAGGACGAGGCTGACAGCTGGAACTGGTATGACGACAGGCTGTTCAGGTCTGTTTCACGCGATATTGCAGCCGTGAAGCATATTACTGTAGGCGAAGCTGAGGATATGATCTACAGCAAGGGTCTGAAAATATACAGCGCAATGGACAAGAAGGCTCAGGAAATTGCCGAGAAGAAGGTCCTTGAGTGGAAAACACCCGATGACCCGACGCTGGATGTAGGCTATATGATGATGGACTTTGACGGCAGGATACTTGCCACTGTCGGCGGCAGACAGGAGAGAGACGGACGCCTTCTCTGGGACAATGCTTCGCAGTCGGCTCTTCAGCCGGGTTCTACCATAAAGCCGCTGACCTCATTTGCGCTTGCTGTTGAGCAGGGACACATCAACTATTCTTCTCTTGTTGCCGATGTTCCCGTATATAACTGGAGCTACAGAGAAAACGGTGATGCTATTCCCGGACCGAACAACTGGTATGAGACCTACTACGGCAACATAACCGCTACTTTAGCTCTTGATATCTCTTCAAACGGCGCTGCTGTAAGCGTCCTGAAAATGGTAGGTATGCCCGCAGCATACAGCTTCCTTACAGACAGCCTTCACTTTACTCACCTTGACCCCGATAATGATCCGGAGAACCTTTCCGGACTTTCCATCGGCGGATTCACAGGCGGTACTACAGTAGAGGAAATGACCTCTGCCTATGAGATATTCTGCAACGGCGGTTACTACTACGAGCCCTATTGCTATTACAAGGTTGAGGATAAGGACGGCAATGTTCTTCTTGACAATACAGACAGAGGTATGCCCGACAGGGTGATCTCCGCTGAGACCTCAACAATTATGAACAGGATGCTTTCCGATGTTGTCAATTCAGGCACCGGAGCAGGGCTTGAGGCTCTCGGCTACCGTGCAAAGATAGACGGCTGGGATATTATCGGCAAGACCGGTACTACCGACAGTTCATACGATAACTGGTTCGTTGGTGCATCGCCCTATGCTGTTGCAGGCATCTGGACAGGACATTCCAAGCCCTCTGAGATAGCCGAGTCCGAGCAGAGCAAGGTGCATTATCTCTGGCGCGACATTATGGCCGAATGGCTAAAGGGCAAAGAGCAGAAGTCCTATAACCTAAGCGATAACGTAGAGCAGCACATTTTCAATATCAAGACCGGCGAGCTGATAATGTATGATGCAGGAGATCAGATGTGGACAGGATATTACACATCAGACAATCTCCCGTCTTATCAGAAGGTCGAGATAAAGAAGGAGGAATCCTCTCAGCAGTCATACTGGGATGATGACGATGATGACGATGAATCCTCTGATCCGGAGGAATCTGAGGAAAGCTCGGAGGAGCCCGAGGAATCCGAGGAACCCGAAGAGCCGGAGGAACCAGAGGAATCTGAGGAACCTGAAGAGCCGGAGGAATCCGTGGAGGAACCGGAGGAAAGCGTTGAGGAGCCTGAGACAAGCAATGAGGCTCCCGAAGAGAATTCGTCCGGAGTGCTCTTTAATGAGCCGGTAGTGCCTCCGTCACAGGAGTAAAACAGTATCAATGTTTATTATTTAAAGATAATTATAAAATAAAGGCATACGGCAGCGGCGGAACAGTGTCTCTGCAGTGTGCCTAAGGTAAGGAGAATACTTATGATAAAGGCAGCGGTAATGGGCTATGGTGTCGTTGGCTCCGGAGTGGTTGAAGTAATAATGGAGCACAAGGACAGCATCAAAAGGAGAACAAAAGAGGGTATCGAGGTAAAATACATTCTTGATATCAGAGATTTTCCCGACAGTCCTTTTCCGGAAAAATTCACGAAATCCTTTGAGGATATCCTGAATGACGATGAAGTAAAGGTCGTTGCTGAGGTTATGGGCGGCGTAAATCCTGCATACGATTTTACAAGAAAGCTTCTTGAAAGCGGCAAGAGCGTTGTCACCTCAAACAAGGAGCTTGTTGCAACAAAGGGTGCAGAGCTTCTGAAGATCGCCAAGGAACACAATGTAAACTATCTCTTTGAGGCAAGTGTCGGCGGCGGTATACCGATCATCAGGCCGCTCAGTCAGTGCCTTGCAGCAAATGATGTTATTGAGGTTGCCGGTATACTCAACGGAACTACGAATTTTATCCTCACAAAGATGATACGTGAAAATATGTCCTTCGAGGATGCTCTTGCTATGGCTCAGAAGCTTGGCTATGCAGAGAGAAATCCCGCTGCTGACGTTGAAGGCCACGATGCAGGCAGAAAGATAAGCATTCTTGCATCACTTGTATATGGCAAGCACGTTTATCCCGATTATGTGCATACTCAGGGGATCACAAAAATAACGCTTCAGGATGTTGCTTATGCTGCTGCATGGGGCGGTGTTATAAAGCTTATCGGTCAGGTAAAGCGTCTTGATGACGGCAAGCTTGACATTACGGTAGAACCGATGTTCATTTCAAGCGACAGTCAGCTTGCAGGCGTGGACGATGTGTTCAACGGCATTCTTGTCAAGGGTGATGCAACAGGAGATGTTGTGTTCTACGGCAAGGGCGCAGGCAAGCTGCCGACTGCAAGCGCGGTTGTTGCCGACATGATGGACTGTGTAAAGCATCTTGAAAAAAGAAAATATCTTGAATGGGCAGACGGCGATGCTACAGCTGTAAAGCCCTATGAGGAAACGAGCTATCCTGCATATTACAGGATATCCGGCATGATGGGCGAGGCACAGATGCTCAAAAAAGCTGCCGAGTGCTTCGGCGAGATACATCAGATCGCACTTTCCGGTGCGAAGTCAAACGAAACAGCCTTCTTCACAGAGGAAATGAAGGTCGCAGACCAGGAAAAGGCTGCTGCGCTGCTTGAAGAGAGCGGCATCGAGATCCTGTCTAAGATCCGCATTGCGGACTTATGATAAATTTTAGGGGGAAAGAAAATGAGTCTTATCGTACAGAAATTCGGAGGAAGCTCTGTTGCCAATGCAGAGAGAGTTTTCAATGTTGCGAAGATCGTTACGGATACATACAAGGCAGGCAACAATGTTGTCGTTGTAGTATCAGCTCAGGGTGACACCACTGACGATCTTATCGACAAGGCAAACGAGATCAATCCTAATGCATCCAAGAGAGAAAAGGATATGCTCCTTGCCGCAGGCGAGCAGATCTCCATTGCACTGCTTGCTATGGCTATCGAGAAGCTTGGCTTCCCGGTGATCTCACTTCTGGGATGGCAGGCAGGCTTCCAGACAACATCTGCTTACACATCCGCACGTATCAAGAGAGTAAAGACAGACAGGATCGCCAAGGAGCTTGACAAGAAGAACATTGTCATTGTTGCAGGATTCCAGGGCGTCAACAGATTTGATGATGTTACTACTCTTGGCCGCGGCGGTTCTGATACAAGTGCAGTTGCTATCGCTGCTGCTATGCACGCAGACCTCTGCCAGATCTACACGGATGTTGAGGGCGTTTACACCGCTGATCCCAGAAAGGTCAAGAATGCATCAAAGCTTAAGACTATCTCTTATGATGAGATGCTTGAGCTTGCTACACTTGGCGCACAGGTACTCAACAACAGAAGCGTAGAGATGGCTAAGAAATACAATATTGAGCTTGAGGTGCTGTCAAGCCTGACAAGAGCACCGGGCACTATCGTTAAGGAGGCAAATAAAATGGAAAAAATGTTGGTTAGCGGCGTTGCAAAGGATACAAACGTAGCAAGAGTTTCAGTTGTCGGTGTACCTGACAATCCGGGTCTTGCATTCAAGATGTTCTCAAAGCTTTCTTCCAAGAACATAAATGTTGACATAATTCTCCAGTCCATCGGCAGAGACGGCACAAAGGATATCTCCTTTACAGTTGCAAAGGATAATGCAAACGAGGCAAAGGCAGTCATGGAGGACTATGCTTCCGCTATCGGTGCAAAGTCTGTTCTTGTAGACGAGAAGGTTGCAAAGATCTCCATTGTTGGCGCAGGCATGGAGAGCCACGCAGGTGTTGCTACAAAGATGTTTGAGGCTCTTTATGACGCTCAGATCAACATCCGCATGATCTCTACCAGTGAGATCAAGATCTCCGTACTTATTGACGAGAAGGATGCAGACGCTGCTGTAAGCGCTATCCACTCCAAGTTCTTCGATCAGGATAACTGATAATGATAATTATAAGATAATAAAAAGCAACAGGCACGACAAACCATTTACCGGTTCATCGTGTCTGTTGCTTTTTATCTTTGTAACGCCTATAGTGTGGTATTGGGTTCAAATACGAAATAAGAAAGGGTAACATCGCTGAGTTCTTTTCCTCTGCTGCCGTCTGCGTTGACCTCATAGTTTTTGTCGTTGTACACATAATGCTCGACAGCTCCGGTATGATATTCGCCGGTTTCGTCAATATACGGCTCCGTTCTCGGAACGTACATACCGGGTTCAAAAACGGAGGATTCCTTCGTGTTGCCTGCCTCATCGGTGATGACCGTCTTGAACTGACAGTCGGGGTAGTCCATAATGTCGAAGGAAGCTGACGAAACATAGCAGTTCGTCCAGAACTTATCATCTTTTTTGCGGTACATGACGGTGCATTTTACAGAGCCGACAGCGCCGGCAGATGAACATTCCACATGAAGCATAGGAATGTGGGTTTCGGCGTCCCTTTCGAGGCAGAATTTCGTGTTGTTTTTCAGGCTGTCCTTTTCAAAGAAATATATCCTGACAGGCTTTGAACGATTGGCGTCTGAAATATATGAGCTGTAGTAGTAATAGTAGGAGATCGACTGCCATGAGTAGGGGTTGATCTCCTTTTTGTCCCTAAGACAGTAAAGAGCAAATTTTTCGGGAGAGAGACTTTGATCATTCATGATAAAGCCGCTGTAACCCTCTGTATACTGATAGTCATAGGTGCTGTAGTTACCCCTTGAAATATAATTGCCCCACTCACTGAGCTCAGGTGAGGATACAAGAATATTTGTACTGCTGTATATACGCGCAGAAAGAGCTATTGATATCAGCTTTTTCCTGAATGAGTTTTTTGCATTATATCCTCTCCTTTTCTTTTAAAAGCAGCAAACCTTTACAGCTTCCTTACAGGCCGCTGTTTATCAGCACTTTTTCTCATGACAGGCATATTATAGCACACGATCCCGGATAATAATACAGCAGTTTCCGGCAAAAGCGAATTTCTACTTTTTGCACAAATATTTACCTATATATATGCAAAACAACTAAATGTTATCTGTTTCATTTTTTTGCTGTTTGTTTATGATCGTTTTTGTGTTATAATAGGGAATATCACGGACAGATGAAAGCCCGACACCAATAGTCTTATGAATACCGAAGTATGCGGATCTTCCTCAATTCTAAGGTCGTACCGTTATCACAAGCATTGCTATACCGGCAAGCGTTACAAAATTTTCCAAAAGTCTCTTTGCAGCTGAGATAAAGCAGAAAGCTTGCTCCGTTCTATGTACGGTTCGTGAAAGAAAGATCGCAAAAAGTATTTTTAAGGCAATACCGCACAAAGATAGTGCCGCAGATCAAGATGACGGAAAAAGTGTACCCCAAGGGCACTTCCTTCGGGCGCAGCATATGTGGTGCTAAGCCGTTAGGCGGTCTTTGTGCGGTGTTGCCTTAATATTTCTTTATCAAAAAGAAAGTCAAGGAGATTATTATGAAAACATCGAAACGCACAATTACACTTTTTTTATCAGTCCTGTTATGCATTGTTCCGCTGTGCGGCTGCGCTTCCTCTGAAAAAAAGCCTGAAGCTGATACTGAAAGCAAAGTATCTGCGGAAAGCAGACCAAACACATCCGTGACGGATGATTCTTCGTCACAAAGGTCAGCAGAATCCGTCATAGCAGAAAGCTCCTCAGACGAGAGCTCCGTACCCGACACATCTGAAGACTCATCAGACGAGAACTCCGTATCCGGAGAAGAAAGTCAGAGTCAGGAGAGTGAGCCTGAAAAAAACATCACCTCCGGTATTTTCTATCACACTTATCCCGAAGAGAAGAATAAGGAAGACCATAGCGTATATGAAGCGGAGCTTTGCGTTTATGAGGATAAGCTGCATTTCAGGCTGTATTCCGGAGATTATTCAGCCATAGGAAACGAATACGATCTTGTGCCGGGAGCCGATACGAATATATACAGTATTAATATGGAGTCCTCGGTTCCGGTCAGCGAAGCAGAAGGCGATACTATCGTTTTCTCGACAGAAACGGAAGGGTTTACCTTGAAATATACTGCTCCTGACGCCATAGAGCTTCTGTTTGATGATGCGGACGACCTGAGAAACGGAACATATATCTATCATAAGCCCGATGTGTCACGCATTGCACCTCCGGAGGTCAGGCACGACCCGAAAAGTCCAGACGGTAAAATGGATGCAGGGCTGGCGGAATCGGCAAGACGAACACTGAATTTGTCCTCTGATGCAGAACTTACGGCAGATGACTGCGAAAAAATAACAAGTCTTATCGCTTATTCAGAGAAGGAAAGCATCATCACTCTTGACGGGATAGAGTATTTTAAAAACATGAAGGAATTTAGCCTTTCCAACAGCTATGTCAGTGATATTTCTCCGCTGACAGGTATGAGCGAGCTGGAAAGCATCAGCTTTTCAAATAATCGGATAGAGGTTATACCTGATCTGAGCGCCTGTGAAAAGCTGAAAAAGGTCGAGTTTACAGAAGAAGCTATTACAGATATTTCTCCGCTGGCTAAAATCAAAAATCTGGAGCATCTTTATATGCTTGACAACCGCGTCAAGAGCATTTCTCCCTTAAAGGATAATCATACAATTACCTATCTGTATATAGACGGGACCTGTATAAATGACTGGGAAAGCATTTCCGGCAACGAAACACTGAAAAAGGCGCTTGTTAGTGACTATGATACCTGGCTCACCATAGAGCAAAAGGCAAAGGATGTTCTCAGTGAAACTGTCAACGATGATATTACAGACCTTGAAAAGCAGATACGCATAGCGCAGTACGTGCAGGACTTTATTGAATACTCAAACGATGCCGGCTCGGATGACGAGAAAACATATCCGATCATTTATCATGGTCTTATATTAAACGACGGCGAATGCAATAACTATGCCAGAACAGCAAATTACCTTATGAATAATGCGGGGCTTGAGGTGCGTATCTGTGAAGGCTCCGGACATATGTGGAATCAGATTCGTCTTGACGGCAAATGGTACGAATTTGACTGTACATGGAATGATGACAAAGCATTATCTGACTGGGTATGGTTCAATAAGAGCAGAACCTTTATGGAACAAAGCAAGCTGCACGGGCTGTCGTTTGAAATAGGCTATCCTTATGCGGCTTACGATATGCCGTTTATGGAATACTTGCGTTATGTCTGACAATATTTGTTCTGTGTGATAAGGAGAATTGATACTGTTATAAACGCATAACCGGAGGGCTGCACATGGAAATGAAGGTCAATGTAAAATCTGTTTCCGGCAAAAGAAACAGGATCACCGCTGTATCTGTAACGTATAGCCGTGACAATATGAGTGTCAGGGAGCTTATCGAAGAAACCGTTTATTATTGTGTGAGTGAATACAACAGCCGCATGGAAAACACAGAACTTCTGTCTGCGCTTCTGCCTGCGGAAATAGCCGATAAGGCGGCGCAGGGTAAAATATCCTTCGGTACGATCTACGGCGAAAACCGTGCCGATCTGAAAAAGGCACAGGCAGATGCGCTAAAAGCCTTTTCTGACGGTGTAGTCGCTGTGTTTGCCGATGACAGACGGCTTGAAGACATGGAAGAAATACTCGATCTGAAGCATATAACGAGCCTGACATTTATAAAACTTGTCATGCTTGCAGGACGTATGTGGTAAGGAGGGCGAAAAAATGAGTCTTAGCTTTGAGGACGCACTCAAAAAATATGACGAACAATTCATTGAAACACATAAAAAGGAAATAGCTGCCCTGAGCCGGCAGGAAAAGAAAATTTTTGACCAGTTTATGGACGATCATCCGGGCAAATGGATAGAGCTTGAAGGAACGGGCTATATAGATGATCTTAACGATTATTTTGATAAGCATTATTCACGGCTTGTCCGTTTGCTTGTCCCTGAGCCGCTGCGTGACGATCTGCGCTATATGCTCGGAAAATTAAATAAATTCCAGTATGACGAGAGCTGCTGCCGCCGCAGCTTTCGCAGCAGGGATCATTCACCTTTCAGGAGAAGAGCTCTGGGAATGTTGGATGCGTATTATCTTATGGGCTTTCGCGGTACTGATCTCAATGATATGGGCAAATATGTTTCCCGAACGGATTGTCCCTTTGGTGTGGATATAAGCCGCCGGAAAACCGAATCAGCCGATGTATATATAATTGCGGCAAGGATAGACAAGGGCGATGCCGGAGTTATCGGCACGATAAAGGAAATGATGAACAGCGAGCGCAATACCGAGATACTTACCGCTGCGGTGATACGCGCTGTCTTTTGCAGCGATAATGAGGAGCTGCATGAGCTTATGTGCAGGCTGCTTGTCGCCTAAGATCATTAAAACGATACAGGAAAATGATCTTATCCGTTTTTCGTCAATAAAAAGAGCCATCGGCACATGGACAGGTCTTGGCCGTGATGAGGATCCCGACAGGCTTGCCGCAAAGATACTTGACGATATCCCGTTTGTCCTTGAAAGCAATGACCATGCCGTTTCAAAGCTTATGACCTCCGACCCTGTTGATATCTATATGGGACTGTGGGGTATCGGGTTCTATGATGTAACAAAGGCTCTCGATATGATACGGTCGCTTGCCGGCGTTACCTCTGAAAAGACTGAACAGAACATTGACGGAAGGATAAAAGGTCTTTTCAGCAAGCCGGAAGAAAAAAGCAGCCGTTCATTTGAGCCTGATGAGATACATCTTCTGACAATAGGATATTTTTGTCAGAATCTCGGTTATCCGACAGTAGCTATACAGATTGCTTTGTCCGTAACGGAGCAGTATCCCGATAGCTATAGGTTGTTTGCTGTTTTTGAAAACGACTATCCGTTCGGCCTTTTTGTGCGGTATTACCACGGAACTGAGCCTGAATTCAGAAAGAAGGTCCACAATAACAGGCAGCTTGCCGCAAAGCATTATGATATAATGCAAGATCTGTATGACAATATGCCGCACAAGGAGGAAGTATATTCTCCCTTGCTTTTTCCGTGGTTTATGGCGTCCGTTTCAAAAAGCAGGATACTTTATGCTATGCTTGACTGTGCAGCAGTGATGCAGGATGATGAAAAGATAGACTTTATATGCGGACGCTTAACAGAATTTGACGCGAATAACAGATGCTATGCAGTTGAAGAGATCGGAAATGCACTCCGCACATCTAAGCAGCGTGAAACTGTCATAAATGCCGTTGCCGATAAGGAAAGCAATACAAGAAGGACCGCCGTTGAAATACTTGAAAAAACGGGACTGAGTGACAGTGAATATCAGGTGATCGAGGGCTTTGCAAAGTACAAAACAGCCGATCTTCGCTCAGGCGTTATCACTCTGCTTAAAAAGCGAAAGGATAAAGAGCTTGAAGAAAGCATTATCCGTATGCTGTCATCTGATAATGAAAACATCCGTCTTGCCGCTCTTGATCTGCTGCAATACGGTATCGGTACTTATACGAAATACGATTTTTCAGCTTCAAAGCAGGCAGTCAAAAATATAGCCTCCCCGACAGAAAGAGAACAGATACTTATAAAAAATATTACCGGTACGGATAATGACGGGCAGATCACAAAGGAAAACGGCTATGGTCTGTATGACACGAGAGCGGAGCTGCCGTCTGTGGATTTTACACCCGATCTGAAAGTGGTACAGGATTTCTTCAATGTGACAGCGGAAGAGCTTAACGAAATGTATATTGCCCTGATGAAGATCGTAGACGAAAACAAGGAAAAGGAATATACGGACGACAGCGGAGAAGAAAGGATACTCGGAAATATGGATTCGCTGTTTAAACAGTGGAGATCATACCATGTAAGTGCAGAAGAACTGGAAAAGATCATTCCCTGTCATGAATTGTGGGATAATTACTATAAAACTGTAATACGCACACCCCAGAGATTTTTTGCGCTACTGCTGAATACAAACGGCGATCCTCATGCCGACGGTTTAAAAAAGAAAGCACAGAATAAGCTGTCAGATATGCTTCACCTGATTTTTGGCGATATGTCAAGCTACAGCCGCAGCAAAAGCCTTGCAAAAACTGATGAACGCCTTGGGGGCGCTGAGTTTTCAAGAATGGCAAGTGATATTTTATTCTATCTTAAAAAGAAGTTTGAGCCTTCTGTACCAATGAAAGTATTACAGCACATTGTGGGATATACCGCTAAGATGATTCCGGAGGATACTTTGTGGCTCAGCGCTGATAAGGAAAAAGAAAACAACTGGTATTTTCTTGCTGAAAAGCTGTATTGTTTCTGCCGTACTCCTCTTATGCAAAATATGATATCAGAGTTCCGAAGCAGATTGAACGAGGATTTTGATCTCAATTTCAGACTGTCATACGAGCTTGATAAAAGAATTGATGTTCAGGGGCATATCGAAAACGGCGACATAAGATGTGAAACGGTAGAAGCAACCTCAACACATTATTTTATAAAGGCGTATCGTCTTGGGATAATAGATGATGATATTTTTCTTAATTCCATGTTCAGGATGATCGGAGCAAAGAACGCAGTTTCTTCCCTGAATGAATATGTAAAGCCGAGGTATTATTATTTTCCTGACGAAGATACAAGAAAAAAACATATTTACTCAATACTGCTTGCAGAAGAAGGCAGGACCCTGACAGACGATGATGCACTGCCAAAGGACAGTGAATTATACAAAACAGGCAATAAATTTGCAATGCGGATACTTGACAGGATACTTGACGTAGAAACAAAGCGCGGCGACAGCGAAACGGTCTTTTCCGGAATAATATTCCTGATAGAGCGCATTTACGGCATGGACAGACTTATACAGCTGTTAAAAGCAATGGGAAATGAAACGCTCAGCAGGAGCAGATGGGGCTTTAAAAATGACAAGGCATCTTGTCTGAGCCATCTGCTGTACGTATGTTATCCTTACGATGACGATACCTCTGAAAAGCTGAAAAAATACGTCAGGGAAACGAAGATCAGTCAGAACAGGCTTATCGAAACAGCTATGTTTGCACCTCAGTGGATAGATATTATCGAGGGCTGCGTCGGTATCGAGGGCATGAGATCGGGCTGCTACTACTTCATGGCGCATACTGCCGATACGATAGACGACAAGCGTGAAGCCGTTATTGCAAAATACACTCCTCTTACAAAAGAAGAACTCAACGGCGGCTGCTTTGATGTCAAGTGGTTCTTTGAGGTTTATGAAACGCTTGGAGCAAAGAATTTCGATAAGCTGTACAAAAGCGCAAAATATTCCTCTTCAAGCAACAGACACACCCGCGCAAGGAAATATGCAGATGCGGCTCTCGGCAAAATGGACATTGTCGAAACCGAAAAAACAATAAGCGACAAGAGAAACAAAGACCTGCTCATGGCTCTTGCGATAATCCCTTCAAAGGATAAAGCGGATATTTTGCAGAGATACGAATTTATACAGAAATATCTGAAGGAAAGCAGGCAGTTCGGCGCACAGCGCAGAGCAAGCGAGGGCGAAGCCTGCGCCTTTGCGCTTAAAAACCTTGCCGTAACAGCAGGCTACAGCGATGAAACAAGGCTCACGCTTTCTATGGAAACAGCTCTTGTGCAGGAAAACAGCGGTTATTTTGAACCGACAAATATTTCCGACTATGATGTAAGGATAACGGTCGATGCATTCGGAAAGGCTGCCATATCCGTTGAAAAGGACGGAAAGATGCTGAGATCCGTTCCGGCGGCATTGAAGAAAAATAACGATTTCCTGCTGATGAAGGAATTCTGTGATAAGCTCCGCCAGCAGTACAGCCGTACTGTAAAAATGTTTGAGGCAGCTATGGAGGAGCGAGACCTGTTTACCTTCGGTGAGCTGAAAAGGCTTAGCGAAAATCCCGTAACAAGGGCTATAACCGGAAATCTTGTATTTATCAATGACGAAGATGCACAGATCAGCGGATTGCCGATAGGGGAGGGGCTGTCGGATCAGAACGGAGAATTGCACAGCGCAGATGAAGAAACAAAGCTGCGTGTCGCACACCCGTTTGATCTTTACAAAAACGGCACATGGTCTGATTATCAGAAGCTGCTGCTGTCTCTCGGAAGCAGCGGGGGCAGAAAGCAGCCGTTCCGACAGGTATTCCGTGAGCTGTATGTAAAGCTGCCGGAGGAATTGAACAAGGATCGCAGTCTTATGTTTGCGGGCTATCAGATACAGACCAAGCGCACAGTCGGCGCACTGAGAAGCCGCCGCTGGGTAGCAGATTACGAGGACGGCTTACAGAAGATCTATTACAGGGACAATATAATAGCGTCTATCTATGCGCAGGCTGACTGGTTTTCTCCGGGAGATATCGAAGCGCCTGTTCTTGAGGGTGTGTTCTTCTATGACAGGAAAACAGGAAAGCTGCTCAGCATTTCCGAAGTGCCCGACGTCATATATTCGGAGATCATGCGTGATGTGGATTTAGCCGTAAGCGTTGCCCATGCAGGCGGAGTTGACCCCGAAACTACCCATTCTACTGTTGAAATGCGGCGTGTTATACTCAGCTTTAATCTTGACCTGTTCGGCATTAAGAATGTCCGATTTGAAAAGAACCATGCGCTCATTGACGGCAAGTACGGCACCTACTCTGTTCATCTCGGCAGCGGTGTGATACATAAGCTCGGAGGACATCAGATCAATGTGCTTGCTGTCAGCAGCGGCAAAAAGAGCAAGCTGTTCCTGCCTTTTATAGACGAAGACCCGAAAACCGCAGAGATCATGACAAAGGTTCTTACCTTTGCGGAGGACGGAAAAATAAAAGACCCGTACATTATGGAGCAGATCATAAACTGAGTAAAAGCTGATGATCTGAGTACAATAGGCGTTCTCAAAGCCTACAAGCCTGACGGCTTATGCGGAAACCTGTAAAGTTTTGTTTTTCGTCTGTTTTCAATGCAGCACAATAAACTCAAACGGGAGTAAAAAACAGCCCCTCTGCCGTGAGCAATTCATAGCGGAGGGACTGTGTCTTTTAGAAATGATGACATAGATCATCACTTTGAGTAAAACAGGGATAATATATTAGATATTTTTCTTTAATTTTATATTATTTTCTGCCGGACAAAATTTTGACAGTTTTCAGGAGATTCTGATGATGCAGATTTCTCGGTTCAAAGTGTATCAGCATATAAACAAGCTGCATGACAAGTCCTGCACCAAACGTGCTTATAAGCGTTCCTATACCTACAGGGCCGCCCAACAGCCACCCACATAAAAGCACTATGCCCCAAAGCAGGATTTCAACGATACCTATGGGCAGTTTTTTCGTTCTTTTTCCAAGACCGACCAGAAGCGCATCTCTCGGTCCGCAGCACTGTTCGGCACTCATATATACCCACATTCCGATTGCCATGAATACAAATCCTATAAGCATTACGGCTATGCCGAGCCACAAATTATTATTTTCGGGAAACGGATTGATATTATTGAACATCTGCACAAAGTTTCCTGTTAAAAGTGCATCTATGACTGTTCCAAAACCGATCTTCTCTTTCATGATAATATCGATCAACAGAACCGTTAAGGCGATCAGTGTCATTGATACTCCATAATTAAGCGGTGTATGTTTTGAGATACCCATTCCAAGACAATCCCAAGGAGCGAGACCTATATTTGCATATATCGTCAGATGAACTCCGAATGAGAATATCAGCAGACCTATTACTATTCTTATCCAACCAAGAATGATATGTTTTCTTTGATTTGACTTGTTGTTTTTCATTGGCAATGCACGACCTTTTTAATACTTTTTACGGCTCATAATCCACCTATTTGCCGTCCTTGAGGATCTCTGTCTTTCCCCATTGAGGTTTTCCTGTATCACGGCCTTTTATACGGATAGGCAAAAATGCGTCATGCTGACAGCAGGGCAAAGGATCTTCAATATCTATCCAGCCTTTTTCGTCGATCTCATCATTCCAGTCATCATAAAGATCATTCAAATCATTGTAATAATCATCGAAAGAACATATTACCGCATCTTTGCTGCAATATTTAAAAAGATATATTTCATTATCTTTGATTTTATACAGCATGATTTTATATATAAAATCCTTTTTATTGCATTGTATAGGATTTTTAAGATACGCATACCTTCTCAAATAAAATACCTTCTTGCCGTAAAAAATAATTATTCTGAAAAGAGTAACCGAATCTTATTCTTGGCAGATAAGCAGTATATGATTTGAAAGACTATTATCTGATTACAGTAATCAGTACATAGTGTAAAGTATTATAGCACATCGCATCATTTGATTCAAGTTATTTGATGTTAATGTGCTTTTTTATCTATAATAATTATTTCAAGACCGATGCATTATTTGATAGTTTATTTTTTCGGTACTGCATTTTTAAGGATTATTTAATAATTTCTCTGCTATACTTGATCTGCAAGGTTCAGAACAGCGGGATTTATGATACAATAGAAGGCAGAAAAGGAGAATGCGTATGTTTTTTGATATTTTGAAGCGTGACCTGAAACGCAAAAAGACAATGAACGTAATAATACTGTTGTTTGTGATCTTATCGGTAATGTTCATTTCGTCAAGCATGATGAATCTGACGGCGGTGACAGGCTCACTCGACAGCTTTTTTGATAAGGCGGGAGTCGGCGACTATGTTGTTTTTGAGCGCAGCGGAGGAACAGTAACTGTTGCCGATGCAGTCAAAAACGCTGAGAGAGTGACAAGCTTCAAGCAGGAGGAATGTATTTTCCTCTCAGGTCACAAGTTCGTCGGACGTACAAAGGGAAAGGAAAGCCAGAACACCAACACCAGTCTGATAAGCTGTATTTCTCATCAGATAGAAAGGTACTATGACAGCAGCGACAACGAGATCACCGAGGTCGCCGACGGAGAAACTTATGTCCGTCAGTCCCTTCTTGACAACAGCAATGCTAAGGTCGGCGATAAGGTCGAGCTTACAGTAGCCGGCATCACCCGTACCTTTACTGTCAAGGACACGCTCAAGGACGCGGTGCTCGGATCAAGAATGATGGGCAACGCAAGGTTTCTGATCTCGGAAAACGATTACAAGGCGTTTGGAAAAGCAGAGCCGATCGAGCCGTATCTGTTTTATCTCAGCTTCATTGATACAGACGACATTCCCGCGCTTGAAAAAGCGCTGAACCATTGCGATGCGATAGCGTTCAGCGGAGACCGGTCTCTGATACAGTTTACTTATATTCTTGAAATGGTCATAGCAGGTATATTACTCGTTGTCAGCATTGCTCTGATAGTGATAGCGGTAGTGATCCTGCGCTTTACCATCAGCTTCACGCTCAGCGAGGAATTCCGTCAGATCGGGATAATGAAGGCGATCGGTATTCCCAACGGAAAGATCCGCTCCCTGTATCTGGTAAAGTATCTGGCTATTTCCGCAGTCGGAGCGGTGGTCGGCTTAGCGCTCTCATTCCCGTTTGGCAGTATGCTGCTTAAAATAGTTTCGCAGAGCATAGTGATAGAGAACGGCAGCGGCTTTTTGCTGGGAGTTCTCTGTGCATTGGCGGTCTTGTGCATCATCGTGCTGTTCTGTTATATCAGTACCCGCAAGGTAAAAAGGTTCACTCCCGTTGACGCTATCCGCAGCGGTACAACAGGCGAGCGCTATAAGAAAAAGGGTATCATCAGGCTCGGTAAAAAGCCAATGCGTCCTGTCGTCTTTATGGCGGTAAACGATATCCTCAGCAGTCCTAAGCATTTTCTGATAATGCTGTTTACATTCTTTGTCGGTATTTCCATGCTTATGGTCGGGCTGAATATTTCTTCTACTATGACAAGCGGCAAGCTGCTCAGTTGGATCAACATGGCGGAGTGTGATCTGGCAGTTGTTGAATCCGGCTCGATCGAAAAATACATGGTTGCAGACGGCAGAGATAAACTGAACAAAAGGATAACCGCTATAGAATCTGATCTCGCAGATAAGGGCTGGGAAGCGGACTGCTTTGTGGAAGTCGTTTCAAACGTTATTGTTATCAAAGGCGATACGGAAGTGAAGACCCACAGCAGCGAGGGGATCAATATGACCCCGGACGAGTATATGTATCTTGAGGGTACCGCGCCGCAGAACAAAAACGAGATCGCTGTGTCGTATGTCGTAGCCGATAAATTAAACGCATCAGTAGGTGATACGGTAACGGTCAGAACGCCTGACAGAGAAACAGAATGTATGATAACGGCTATTTACCAGACGATGATGTCAATGGGTGATAACATTCGGTTGTATCCGGGGCAGTCCTACAGCTTTCAGAATCTTGCCGGCCTGAACGATTTTCAGATCCGTTTTCACGATGCTCCGGGCACCGGCGAGATCGAGAAGAGAATAGCTGCGATCAAGAAGATGTATCCTGATGACAAGGTTATGAGCGCAGGCGAATATGTTGATTACTGCGTCGGCGGCGTTGGCGGTACAATGGACGGAGTAACAGGCTTGCTGCTGCCGATCATCATTCTGATAGATATTTTAGTTGCGGTGCTGCTGGAAAAATCCTTCCTCACCAAGGAGCGCGGCGAGATCGCTATGCTGAAAGCAATCGGCTTTAAAAACCGCACGATCGTTCTCTGGCAGACATTGAGGATCGCTATTGTAATGATCGCCGCAGTGCTACTCTCGATAGCCCTCGCCGACCCGATCGGCAAAATGGCGACAGGCGGTATCTTCCGGATGATGGGTGCTAAGAATATTATCTTTGATATGGATATTTTAAAAACATTTGTTGTCTATCCGGCGATCATACTTGCAGCGACCGTTATCAGCGTGTTTATTACCGCACTTTCTGTCCGCAAGGTCAATTCAAACGAAATCAACAGTGTTGAGTAAGGAGAATTATCATGGCTAAGATTTTAGAAGTAACAGACCTTTGTAAAACATATATCACCAACAAAAGACAAAACAATGTACTGCGCAACGTCAGCTTTTCGGTTGAAGAGGGCGAGATGGTCGCAGTAATGGGCCCGTCGGGCTCCGGCAAATCCACCCTGCTGTACACCGTTTCGGGAATGGACAGCATGACGGCAGGTACTGTTCTGTTCGGCGGCAAAGATATTTCTGCGCTGAAGCCTGCAGAGCTTGCGGCGCTGCGGCTTGATGAAATGGGCTTTATCTTTCAGCAGATGTATATGCTCAAAAATCTGAGCGTACTTGACAACATCATTCTTCCTGCCCGACAGTCAAAGGCGAATACACTTTCCGCAAAGGAAAAGCTCGAACTCGGCAAGGAACTGATGCGCAGGCTGGGCATTATTGAAATCGCCGACAACGACATAAACGAAGTATCGGGCGGTCAGCTGCAGAGGGCGTGTATATGCCGCAGCATGATAAACGATCCCAAGGTGATTTTTGCCGATGAGCCGACAGGCGCACTGAACCGTCAAAGCTCCAACGAGGTAATGGTGGAGCTTTGCAAGATCAACGCGGAAGGTACGACCATTATGCTTGTGACCCATGACGCAAGGGTAGCTGCAAAATGCTCAAGGGTGCTGTATATTGTTGACGGAAATATCCAGGGAGAGTATAATAATACCGGAAGCGACGAAAAAAAGCGAGAGAGAGCCCTGAACAACTGGCTCTTGGAGCAGGGCTGGTAATCATAAAGGGAGTGCTGAAATGTTTGACATTCTTGTAGTTGAGGATAATCTTGAAATGGCAGCGGTTTTATGCGATTTTCTGGATGCGGAGGGCTATTCCGTAAAACACTGCGCAGACGGAGAAAGTGCCTTGTCTGCCTTTGAACAGAGCGGTGCAAGGCTTGTCATTCTCGATATTATGCTTCCGGGACTTGACGGCTTTGCGGTTTGCCGCAAAATACGAGAGAATGCCAATACGCCGATCATCATTGTCAGTGCCAAAACCGAGAAGGATGACAAGCTCAACGGTCTGATTCTCGGTGCGGACGATTACATTGAAAAGCCCTACGACATTGACATCCTGCTTGCCAAGATCAAGGGGATCTTCACGAGGCGTTATCAAAGCGATGTGATATCCGACGGCTTTCTGAAAATCGACAAAACAAAGCGGATCGCATACAAAGATAACACTCCTCTCGACCTGACGCAGAAGGAATTTGATCTGCTACTGCTTTTAGCGGAAAACAGCGGCAAAACGCTTAACAAGGACTATCTGTTCAATCAGATATGGGGCTTTGACAGCTTTTCCGAGCCGCAAACGCTGACGGTACACATAAAATGGCTGAGGCAGAAGATTGAAGCCGATCCCAAAAAGCCCCGGCACATTGTAACAGTCTGGGGTGTCGGGTATCGCTACGAGAGGTAAATTATGAAAAGCTGGCTGAAACTGACTATTGCTGTTATTATGCTCCTATCACTGATTTTTACGGGTGCGAATATCGTATTGCATAACTATAACAAGGGCGGCGCGGGTCGCCCTTATCGTGTTGAAGCGGAAAGGATAGCCGCAAAAATTGAGAACGGAGAAGAATACTCACTCGATGATTACCGCTATATAACAAACGTAGAAATACAGGAAAACGGCTTTAAGGGCGGCGACAGCGACTATCTTGTCAAGGAGATAGGCGGAACACTCTACCGCTTTGATTATTCCTATCACCCTGACAATACCTCAGCAATAACGTGCTTTAACGTCTGCTTTGGCGTGACTGCGGCGTTTGTCATGCTGCTGCTTTTGTTTCTGTTTATCAGGATAATCCGACCGTTTGAAAAAATCAGCGATTACCCAACGGAGCTTGCAAAGGGAAATCTGACAGTGCCGCTGAAGGACAGCAAAAGCAAATACTTCGGCAGATTCCTTTGGGGACTTGACCTGCTGCGTGAGAAGATAGAAAATCAGAGATCCGCTGAGCTTGCCCTGCAAAAGCAGAACAAGACGATGGTGCTTTCGCTCTCGCACGACATCAAAACACCTCTCGGTGTGATCGAACTGTATGCAAAAGCGCTTGAAAAGGGCTTGTACAAGGACGAGCAAAAGAAGAAAGAGGTTGCCGCGGGCATTACCGAAAAATGCGAGGATATCCGCGGCTATGTAGACGGCATTGTAAAAGCTTCGAGCGAGGACTTTTTGGATTTAGAGGTAAACAACGGCGAATTTTATCTTTCAGCGCTGATCGACAAGATCAAGACGTTTTACACCGATAAACTCAGCCTACTGAAAACAGACTTCGCTGTAGATGCTTTTTCGGATCGTATTCTCTCAGGTGACTTGGAAAGGAGCGTTGAAGCGCTGCAAAACATCATTGAAAATGCGGTCAAGTACGGCGACGGCAAGAAAATAAGCATTGCGTTTTCGCGTGAGGATGATTGTCAGCTTATCCATATCCGCAACAGCGGCTGCACGCTCAGCGAAAACGAGCTGCCGCATATCTTCGACAGCTTCTGGCGAGGCTCCAATACGGGCAGCAGCAGCGGCAGCGGTTTGGGACTTTATATCTGCCGTACACTGATGCGCAAAATGAACGGAGATATCTTTGCGGAAACAGAAGGTACAGATATGGTCATTACGACAGTCTTTGTTATATTATAATAGTATGATATATTATAACATAGAAAACTTCTGCTTTTGCTGTATTATTCCAGTCCCTCATCAAGTTTATTTGAGGGGCTTTTTCTTGTGCGCTTTAGCGGGTCTTTATACTAATTCCTGATAACGGAAAATATGAGCTGCTTAAAGATAAACACGGTCTGGCGGTCGGCGCGTTTAAAATGTCCAAGTATAGTAACACCGAGATACAGCTAAAAAAGGGCGACAGTATATTCGTCTATACCGACGGCGTTGCCGAGGCTACCGACGCGAATAATCAGCTCTTCGGTACAGAGCGTACCATCGACGCCCTTAACGCTATCCCCGAGGGCGCTTCGCAGGAGGACATACTGGCGGGAGTTCGCGCGGCTGTCGATGCTTTTGTCAAAGAAGCGCCTCAGTTTGACGATCTGACGATGGTTGGATTAAAATACAAAGGCATTGTCTAGGGTAACTCCTATTATTCTAAAAAGAGAGGCTTAATATGAAAGGCTTTTGCGAAAAGAAGTTTACTTCCATGCTTATTTCCGGCACGTTTACCAAGGCGGTTATGTATCTGATGTTGCTCAGCGACAGCATAATAGCAGGTTTTTTTTTATAGGTGAATCGGGCGTCGCGGGAATTAACGCAATAACACCTGTTACCGCTATTGTCACCTTTTTCGGAGATTTAGTCTCGACAGGCGTCGGGATTGTTTTTACGCGCGAGGTTGGCGCAATGAAGAAGCGCCGGGCTGATGAAATTTACGGACAGGGGCTCATTATCAGCATCGGTATCGGACTGCTGTCCGCGCTTTCGATTTTCTTGTTTCAAAACGTGTATTTCGGTATGAGCGGCATTACGGGAGATATTCTGGACAAGGCGCTCCAATACTACCGTTTCGTTCCGATTAACGCGTTCTTAACCATTGTTATTTTCTATCTTGAACAGATGGTATATAGCGACGGCGACGAACTGTGCAATAATATCTGTTACGCTTTTCAGATCGGCGGTAATATTATTTGCTCTGTTATACTTACCAAATACCTTGGAATGACGGGTATCATCCTCGGTTCTGTTATAGGAAACAGCCTCGGTATCCTCACCGGCTTAGGACACTTTTTTACTATAAATGAGCAAATTTTACAAAGTGTTGTGAAAATGCACAAAAAATCATGCAGCAAGCATATCGAATAAATCGTCAATATTTTTTTCTT